>JBBQYG010000028.1:0-32255 GCA_038208905.1 Candidatus Sumerlaeia bacterium
CGTGCCGCAAAGATTACAACTACGATTATGCTGCGCAACAAAAATTGTGTTTTTTTTTTTTGAGCCAAGTTTTTCTTGGTTTTTCTCATCCGAATCGAGCCTCAGCACCTCCCTTCCTGATCCTCTAGCGGACTGATGGACGGGTCCCATACGACCGCCCGACGAGTACTTGCCCTTGGCCTACCTCCCCCTTCGCAGCGGATAAGTACCACCGTGCCAACAGTGCCGCTGTTCAAACCTGCCCCACCCACCCGTCATACTTCGCCCGAAACCCCACTCGGATAGATGTATAGACATCCAAGGGGGGGCGGGCCCATTTCCTGCGGGGCCATGTTCTGGCAGAAGCGCGTCATGTTGGCGTGGGCCTCGCCCTGCTCCCACCCCCCATCACCCCGTCGCGCTCGCGCTTGCCGAGGGGTCGCCGGGGCGGGGGAATTCGATGACGAAGCGGGCGCCGCCGAGGGGGCTGCGGGTGGCGGAGATGCGGCCGCAGTGGCCTTCCATGATGCGGCGGGCGATGGAGAGGCCGAAGCCGGTGCCGCCGGCCTTCTTGGAGACGAAGGTCTTGAAGATCACCGAGGCGTCCTCCTCGGGGATGCCGGGGCCGGTGTCGTCCACAAACACCCGCCAAACACGGCGGTCGGCCTCTGCGGAAACCACCACCCGCCGGTCCTTGCTGTCGGAGAGCGCCTGTCGGGCGTTGATGAGGACGTTGTGGAAGACCTGCTGAAGCGCGTTGTAGTCGCCGCGGATGGGGAGTTCGGCGGGGAGATCGACGGTCAGCTCGATCCCGTCGGCGGCGAACTCGGCGCCATAGAATCCCGCCGCCTCGCGGATCAGGTGGTCCAGGCGAAGGTCCTGCATCTCGAGTTTGCCACACACCGTGGCGCTCAGGAACTCGGTCACGATGTGGTTCAGGTGCCCGATCTGGTTCATGACGCGCTTGATGCACTCGCCGGTCTCCGCGGCGTCGGCGTGGCCGCTTTCGATGTCCTCGCGGGCGACCCCCAGATGGAGGTTCATGGCGTGGAGGGGATTGCGGATTTCGTGGGCGAGGCCGCTGGCGAGTGTGCCGAGGGATGCCAGGTGCTCGGCCTCCGCCGCGCGGTGCTGGAGTTCCATCTGGCGGCGGAAGGCGTAGTAGGCCAGCACGATGGTAAGCAACGTGATCGATACGGCGATCAGGACGAGCATCATCAGGGTCCCGGTGATCCGCTGACCCAGAAGGTCGATGCGGGCCATCGACAGATTGGTCGAAAGCGCTACGTGGACACTGCCAATGAATTCGCCATTGCTCTGGAGCGCGATCTCGACGGGTACCAGGCTGGCGGGGAGGTTCTTGGCGGCTTGGAGGTAGTAATCGGTGGGATTTCCCGCATGGATGCCCTTCTCGATGATATCGGGCGGGAAGCATTCGGAGACAGTTTCCTGAGAGATGTGCTGGAAAATCGCCCGCCCGCCGGTATCGTCCACGGAGACCAGGGCGATGGAACCGTCGCGCATCATCTTGTCGAGTTGGCGGCGGATTTCCGGGTTGGCGACGACAGCTTCAAGGGGCTCGCCGGGGTGGGACTGGAGAATGGTGCGGATCCGTTCGGAGGCGAGCGATGCCGCCAGATGCGCATCCTCGCGGGCTTCATCCACCAGTTGGTCCTTCAGGCCATTGATTGTCCAGGCGGACAGGAATACGGCGAGGGCCCCCAGCGCGACCAGCGCGGCGGTGGCGAAGAGCATCGTCTGGATGCCGATGGGCACCTGAGAGGGCGCGCCGCCGCCCCGATGCCACCCCTTGACTTCCGCCATGCTCGCCGTGCCTCTCATCGCCTTCGGGATTACTGCCGCCGCCCGTTTGTCTAGGTTTTGCAAAGCAAGGGCCAGAGCACTTTCCGGGGCTCGACGGAATACCTGCGGGGGCATCAGGCGCGGAGCTAAATGAAGACACCACAGGGTTATGCGCAACTTCTACGGGACGTCGCCGCGGCGCACCGTGGGTTCGCCCGGCAACTGTTCCACCCGCCGCTGCGTCTCCCTGTCGCGCGTGGGCACATGCGGACGCCGTTGCTCTTCTACTCCCAGGTCGCTTGGGACACCGTCTGGCAGCGCCCCCAGGAGCAGGCCCTTGGGCTCGCGAAGTACCGGCCGGTGATCTTTCTGTCGCCCGTGCAACTGCACGAGGCGGCGACCCGGCTGAAGGATCGGTGGCAGTTCCACCGCACTCTGGCCGGGGGGCGGTTGCAGGTGGTCAGCCCGCTGATCTTTTCCGGCGAGTATCGGTCGGAGCCCGTCCGCCGCGCCAACCGCGCCCTTCTGCGCAGGCTGCTGGGCCGCGTCGGGGCTGGTGGCCGGTTCCATTTCATGACAAATTCGCCGTTTTCTGGATGGATGCTGCCGATGCTGGGGCCTAGGTCGATCATCTATGACTTGATCGACGACTTCTGCGCGTTCAATTGGGCGCCGCCGGAGGGGCGCCAGTTGGAGGACCGGATCGTCCGCGGGGCGGACCTTGCCTTCGCGGGGACGGGTTACTTGCGGGATCGCTATGAGAATCGGCTGCCCGGGATCGAGTTCCTTCCATCGGGGGTGCATTTCGGCAAGCTGACGGCCCCCCAGCCGGAGCCTGCGGACTTGGCGGCGCTGCCGCGGCCGCGGGCACTTTATGTGGGGACGCTGAACGATCGGATGAATGGCGATCTTTTTGCGGCGATGGGCAGTGCTTTTCCGGGGGGATCGGTGGCGGTGGTCGGGCCCCGGCACGAGACCTTCCGCGCGCCGGCGCTCCCCCCGAATGTCCACTTCCTAGGACTCAAGCCCCACGAGCAGTTGCCCGGCTACTATCAGCATTCCGACCTCGGGATCATGCCCTTCGCGGATTCGCCGGCGGCGCGCGCCATCAATCCGATCAAGACGCTGGAGTACCTCGCCTGCGGCCTGCCGGTTCTCTCGACGCCGATTCCCGATGTCATCCGCTACTATCAGGGCGTCGTCACCGTGGCTGAACCGGATGCGTGGGTCGGCGCGGCGCAGCGGATGATCGCGGAGGACAGCGATGGCGACCGCGAAGCGCGGCGCGATTTCGCGCGCGGGCGGACGTGGGAGGCGCTGGTCGAGGCGATGGAGCGGCGCATCCGACGCATGGAGGCGGGGGCGGCCTGATGCACTTTCAATTCGCGACCTATCGCTGGGGCGACGATCTGGTGGGCGGGGCGGAACTCCATCACCGGCGCCTCGCCACGGAGCTGGCGGACCTCGGTCACGAGGTCTCCGTCCTAACGACCGACGGCGCGGGCATCCGCCCTTTCTGCCATTGGGGCGTCGTGTGGGAGACGCTGAACAAGCGCGACTCCCGCGCCGAGCCGGCCATCCCTGTGCGCCGCTTCCCGCTCAAGAAGCGCAGCGCATGGCGCCTCGCCTTCGAGGCCAAGCGGCTTCAGTTCCGTATTGAAACGGAAGAGGCGGAAATTGCCGACGACCTCCTTGGCGAGCTGCTGGCGCCCGTGGATTCCGGCGTCCGCCTCCTCAATGGCTGGCACTATCCGGAAACCCAGAACGGCGCCGCCGTGCGGTGGAGCCACGGGACGGGGCGATTCGCAACCCGGGGCGACGCCTCTTCTCCTGGCGTGGTGCAAGTGCGCGGCAATTCTCCCAAGCCCAACCGGATTCGATTGCTGAGGGGAAAGAGCCTCCTCGGCGACAAGGCCGTTGGCGCCGGTTGGTTCGACGTGGAGTTCGAGTTTCCCGGCGGCGGCGAAGTCTATTCGCTCGTGTGCGGCGGCACGTGGCGCCCGCTTCGCGACTTCCGCGAGCTGGGCGTTCAGGTCCACGGCATCGACGTCGTGAACGAGCGGGGGAGATTCGCGGCGGACATGTGGGAGGACTTTCGCGCGCTGGGGCGGCTCTCTCCGTCGCGATGGCAGCGATTCCTGCTGGAGCACTGCGAGGCCCGCCCCGCCAAGTTCGGCGCCATGATCGACCGACTTCGCGGGCCGGAATCGACGGGGTTGCGAAACGCGATCAAGACCTCGAAAGCGGATGTGGTGATCCACTGCAACATGCCGTGGGCCAACATGTCGTCCGTGCGCCCCGGCGATCTGGCGATGCCGCTGTGGCACATGGAGGACGAGTTCTACTACTGGCAGCATTGGATCGCGGGACTCAGGCGCGCGCGGTTCGTGCTGGCAAATACTCCATACGCGGCCCAATCCTTCTACCCGGGCCTCGGCATCGCCGCTCACTTCGTCGGCCCGCCAATCTGGGAGCCGGTGATCGCCTCGGACGCCGTGGCCGTGGCGCGCTTCCGCGCACAGGCAGGCGCAGCATCGGACGATGTGCTGGTGCTAACGGTTTGCCGAAAGAGCGGAGAGAAGCGCTACGATGCAATCGCAACGGCGGTGGCGGACTTGCGCGCCGCCGGAACGCCGATCCGCATGGCCGGCGTCGGGCCAGATGCCGACGGGCGCCCGTTCGAGTACGACGGTTGCCGATGGCTCGGAAAGCTGGAGGAGGCGGAGCTGTCGGCCGCCTATGCGGGTTGCGATGTGTTTGCGCTGATGTCGGAGAGCGAGAGCTTTGGCATGGTGATCCCCGAGGCCTGGCATCACGGCAAGCCCGTGGTGGTGAACCGGGCCTGTGGGCCCGCGGCCTCGCTGGTGGAGAGTGGTGCCGACGGCCTGCTGGCATTGCCGGGGCGAGAACTGGCGGAGGCGCTGAAGTCGCTTGCGGATTCGGCCCCGCTAAGGCGCCGCCTTGGGGAGGCGGGCCGCGCCAAGGCTGGACGCCTCTACGTCAGGGGAGCCGCCGCGCGAAGACTTCTGACCGCCCTGGAATCGGCACCCGCCCGGGAGTCGTAGCTCGCCGATCCTGACATTCCTGTTGTTTCCGACGCCCCCGCCCGTCCACCAAGTCATCCACGCAGCGCCACCCCGCCCCAGGACCCACGCATGAGAATCGCCGTTGTTGGCGCCGTGATGCACGACCAGATCGAGACGACGGACGGGCGCCGTTTCGAGTCCTTCGGCGGAATACTCTACAACGCGCTGGCGCTCGCCGTCGTGACGCGGAAGACCGACGTCATCGTTCCCCTGACCCATGTTGGCGGCGACCACATCGATCTGCTTCGCATGGAATTCCTGGACTGTCATCCGCAAATCAATTCGTCGCAGATTCGCATCAACCCCGCGGGGACTGACGAGAACGTCCTCAAGTACGTGACGCTGAGTTCGCGCCGCGAAAGGATGACGATTCGATCCCCCCGGATCGACTTCGCTTTGCTGGCGCCGGCATCGTTGGCGGACGCAGTCCTGATCAATTTCATCACCGGCGAGGAACTGGACCTGGGGACGCTGCGCTGGCTGAGGGACCACTCGCGCGGGCTCATCTACTTCGACATCCACAACCTCGGCAAAGTCCGCAAGGATGGCGTCCCGGTGGAGGGAAACCGCTTCGACGACTGGGCGGATTGGTTCCACTGTGTGGACATCGTGCAGGCCAACGAGTGGGAGGCGGAGCGCCTACTCGATTTCCACCCGCGCACGGAGGAGGATTTCCGCGCGGCGGCGCTGCGTTTTCTCTCCGTGGGTGGACCGCGCGTCGCGGTGATCACGCTGGGCGAGATGGGCTGCGCGGTGGCGTGGCGGTCGCCCAACGGCGGCGCGCGGTATGCGCGAATTCCCGCGATTCCAAATCTCAAGATCGAGGACACGACGGGATGCGGAGACAGCTTCTCCGCCGGGTTCGTCGTGGAGTACCTGCGCTCGCATTCCCCGCTCAAGGCGGCCCTTTTCGCCACCACGCTGAGCGGGCTCAACTGCATGCAGAAGGGGCTCGACGGGCTCTCCAAGCTGACCGGCATCCGCGAGCGCATGGAGGACGACTACATCGACCTGCTCCGCCAGATCGACGAGGGCTGGGACGGAGACGCGGCGGAAGACTTGACGGACCGATGAATCGGGCGGCAACCACGGAGACTATGCGATGATCCACGGCGTGAAGACAAGGAAGCTGGCGGTGCACAGCGACGAGCGCGGGCGCCTGATGGAGATCCTGCGTGCCGACGACAAGGAAATGGACGTCCGGTTCGGTCAGGTTTACATGACCACCGCGTGGCCCGGCGTGGTGAAGGCGTGGCACTTTCACAAGCTCCAGACCGATCACTTCGTCTGCCTTTTCGGAATGATCAAGCTGGTGCTGTTCGACGACCGCGGGGACTCGCCCACGAAAGGCCAGGTGAACGAGTTCTTCCTGGGCCCCCACAGCCCCCTGCTGGTGGAGATTCCAAACCTTGTCTATCATGGCTTCAAGTGCATCAGCGACACCGAGGCGATCATCGTGAACACGGTGACCGAGTGCTACGACTACAAGGATCCCGACGAGTTCCGCGTGGAGCCCCATACCGGGGGCATTCCATACGACTGGGCGCGCAAGGACGGCTGAGCGCCTACATGCGCATGAACTCCGGAGTCATGGTGCAGAGCGCCGCGAGGTAGGCCACCTTTTCTTCGATTTCCGATTGGGCGAGGGGCGTATCGGGATCGCGTCCCTCCGCCACGAACTGGATCAGGCCCTCGCGCGTGGGACCGCTGATGCCGCGCGCGATCAGCCGCGCGGCCCAGAAATCCGCGACCTCCGCCGGGGTCCGGATTTCATCGGGCATGATCCCGGTCGTCGAGTAGTTGAATCCCTGATTGTTCCACCATCCCGAGACCGTTGTATAGACGAAGTTCCACCGGCGCAGCATGCCGTTGGAGGAAGCCCAGTACTCGGCCACGTCGGGAGGCCCATCTGGCGGGCGCCACCCAAAGAGCGGCTGCCCCATGTCGTTGAACACCCATTCGATGCTGAAGTTGGCGGAGATGACATAGGGGATTCCCAGGACGCGCATGGCGGAGACAGTCCACTCAAGCGGGCGCTTCACCTTGGTGGAGCGGGCATCGCGGAACTCCCGGCGCTTGAGGAGAAAGCGAAGCGTCTCGCGAATCTGGTTGGGCGAATCCTTCAGGCGCCGGAACTCGTCGGCCACCGCGATCACCAATTCGTCCGGCGGATTGTCGGAAACAAATCGGCGGCATAGCTTGAACGCCAGATGGCGCGCTGTGCCGGGATGGAACGCCAGGATATCCAGAACGCTCTTGGCATCCTCCTCGGGCCCCAGATTGGCCTCGAAGTAGCGGCACATCACGAACTTGTTGAAGTGGTCGTGGCTGCCATCCACATACTTGTACTGGCCGCGGCTGGGGCTGTCGCCTGCCTGCTCGTATGTCCACCCGGTAAAGGCCCGCGCCGCCTCGTACACATCGTTGTCGTAGTAGAAGTCCCGGATCCCATCGCCATCGGCGTCCACCGTGGAGTCGCAAGTGACCGTGGGATTGATCCCCGGGCGATAGTTGATGTCGCCCATCGTGTGCAGCTCGAACATCTCGCGCGCCCAGTTCTCGTTGGGCCCGTTGCGGGTATTCAAGTAGTTGTCGAGGTAGTACAGCATCACGGGATGCTTGGCGACGGCCTCCAGCATTGCGCGAAAGTTGCCCAGCGCGTGGGCGCGGATGGTCTCGTCCCACTTGGTAAACATCGAGCGGACGATGAATTGGCTCCCCTGCACGCTGAAGTGATCGTGCCAGAAGTTGACGACGCGCTCCTGCAACTGGCGGCGCGAATGGATCATGCGAATCCACGTCGCATGGCTCACTTCGCTCAGTGGGCGAATCGCCTCCGCATATGTCGCATGATTCCGCCGGTCATAGAGCTGGGCCCATGATTCGCCAAAGGTGACGAATCCCTTGGAATCGATCATGGCCTGGCAGGCGGCGTCGTCGATGGAGGCCGGAGCTAGCTGATCGTCCACAAACGCGTCGAAGCCGAGCGCGGCGATGCGGACCACGTCGCCCGGCGCGGCGCCGAATTGGAGGCGCTGGGCCGCGTGCTCCGCCAGCGATGGATTCGGGGCCGGCGTATCTGGGATACAGGCCGCCTTCAGGGGCTGAAGGGCCTTGTCGGATGCGCCCACAAGAAAGTCGCGACGAGTTATCGTTGAAGTGGTCATGGGGAGCAGCGCCGTGGAGATCTCGGGTTGCCAGTCGGGGCGCTCTCTGCGACACAAAGCATGGCCCGGGCCCGCCGTCAATGATACCCGAAAGCGGCGCAATTTTCTACTGAGTCGCAGGCGCCAGAGATCGGTGTTGCCCTCCCGGTGGGGATGCGTCAGTCATCGCCATTGGATCGAAAGTCCGTCGGGTGGTTTCCACCGTGCTCCTCCGCAGTCGCCGCGTCATCCTTCCCGATGGGGAACGCCCCGCGGCCCTTCGCATCGCTGGGGGCCGGATCGCGGACGTACTCGATTACGGCATCACTTCGCTGCCGACCGAGGACGTCGTGGACGCGGGCGGATGCGTCCTGATGCCCGGGCTGGTGGACTCGCATGTCCACATCAACGAACCCGGTCGGACGGAATGGGAGGGCTTGGCGACGGCCTCGCGCGCGGCGCTTGTGGGAGGCGTGACAACGCTCGTGGACATGCCGCTGAATTGCAGTCCGGCAACGACATGTCTCGCCGCTCTCGAAGCCAAACGCGAACACTTTTTTGGGCGCAGCGCGATCAACGTCCAGTTCTGGGCCGGAGTCGTGCGGGGGAACAGCGGAGAGATCGCCGCAATGCTGGACGCGGGAGCGTTGGGCGCAAAGTGCTTCCTCACTCCCTCCGGCATCGACGATTTTCCCCATTCGGAAGTCGAGGACCTAAGGCGCGCCATGCCGGAGCTGGCGCGACGCGGAAAGCCGCTGCTGGTCCACGCGGAACTCGACGTGCCGCGCAGCTCTCCCGGCAATCGGCGCAGCCATGCGGAGTGGGTTGCGTCGCGCCCCCCCGAATGCGAGGTGCGCGCCGTGCGGCTGATGATCGATCTATGCCGCGAGTTCGGAACCCATGTCCACATCGTTCATGTCGCGGCGGAGGAGGTGCTTCCCCTCATTCGCGCCGCGCGCGCGGAAGGCCTCCCCATCTCCGCGGAGACTTGCCCCCACTACCTGCTGCTGGCCTCCGAAGAGGTCCCCGATGGCGCCACGGAGTTCAAGTGTGCGCCGCCGATCCGCGAGGCATGGCACCGCGAGGCGCTGTGGAGCGCGCTCCGGGATGGAACGCTGGATATGATCGTCTCCGACCATTCGCCGTGCCTGCCGTCGATGAAGGAGCGGGATTCGGGGGACTTCTTCTCCGCGTGGGGCGGGATCGCCTCGCTTCAGTTTGGGCTCCCCTTGATTTGGAATGAGGCAAGTCGCCGAGGCCTCTCGCTGGTCGACGTAGTCCGTTGGATGGCCTTGGCGCCGGCTCGTCTCGCGGGGTTGGAAGGCCACAAGGGTGCCTTGGTCGCCGGGGCTGATGCCGACGTGGTGGCCTTGGACCCGGATTCCACTTGGTCCATCAGGGAGGACCTGATCGAGCATCGGCACAAGTTGACGCCGTACCTCGGCAGGCACGCGCGGGGAGAAGTCCGCCGCGTGTGGATCGCCGGCCGGGAAGTGGGGCGTGGAGCGGTCTGTCCGCGATGAAGGTTGACCCCGGGACAATTCACGCCGAGACCCTGAAGCATGACAAACGCTCCCGAGACACTCGCCTGGCTCAATGCACTTTCCGCTCCTGAATGCGTGGCGGCGCTGCGGCGCGTATGCGGGAGCGCGCGCTGGGCGGGATCGCTCGCCGCGCTAAGGCCTTTCGCCACGCTGGAGCACCTCCATGCCAAGGCCGACGAGGTCTGGTGGTCGCTTTCAGGCGAGGAGTGGAATGAGGCATTTTTCCACCATCCTCGCATTGGCAGCCGCGACGCGCTGAAGGAGAAGTTCGCATCGACGCGCACATGGGCCCAGGGCGAGCAGGCCCGCGTGGAGGCTGCGGCGGAGGCCACCATCGAGGGGCTTCTGCAAGGCAACGAGGAACACGAAAAGCGATTCGGGTACATCTTCATCGTCTGCGCCACGGGAAAGAGCGCGGAGGAGATGCTCGCCATCCTGAGGCTGCGGCTCGCCAACGACGCCGCGACGGAACTTCGCGCCAGCGCCTGCGAGGAAAACCGGATCACGCATATACGTTTGGCCAAGCTGCTGGCTCCCGCCGCCCCGCCCGCGCCGGGCCACATTACGACCCACGTGTTGGACACCGCGCTCGGCAAGCCCGCTGCGGGCGTGGCGATGCGACTGGAGCGGCTACTCGGCGACCGGTGGGAGACGATCGGCGCGGGATCCACCGATGCGGACGGACGGCTGAAGACGCTCTATCCCGCGGGTGAGCCCCTGTGCGCCGCCAGCTACCAGCTCACTTTCGAGACTGGCGCCTATCTCGCCGGGCTGGGCCTTCCGTCGTTTTTCCCCTGTGTGCGGATCGTCTTTGCCGTGCCCGATGGCGCGTCTCACTATCATGTGCCGCTGCTCCTGTCTCCATTCGGATATTCCACGTACCGGGGAAGCTGATCGCATGGCCCGGCTCGTCCAGCACAATTACGGCAAGTCGCGCGTGCGCCTCGCGAAGATCACGCGCCATCCCGACCGGCACGACTTCACCGAGCTGACCGTGGACACCGCGCTGGAGGGCGATTTCGAGACTGCCCACTTGGAGGGCGACAACAGCAAGGTCATCCCCACCGACACCCAAAAGAACACCGTCCACGCGCTGGCGCTGGATCACGCGCTGGAGGACATCGAGTCCTTCGGCATCGCGCTCGGGCGGCACTTCGTCGACTCGTTTCCCGCCATCGTGACGACCGCGCGGATCACACTGAACCAGAGACTCTGGAAGCGTATCGTCCTTGGCGGTCAGCCCCATCACCACGCTTTCGAGGGCGCCGGAACCGAGCGCCGTCTGGCGGAAGTCATCGCAACCCCCGGCGACGCGCATATTCGCGCCGGCATCCGGGACCTGCACGTCCTCAAGACCACCAACTCCGCGTTCAAGGGCTATCCCCGTGACCGCTACACGACGCTTCCCGAGACCGATGACCGCATCTTCGCAACTGCCGTCAATGCATGGTGGAGCTATCGCGCGGCGCCGAAATCCTTCAACGCGGCCTACTCGGCGATCCGCGCCGCGCTGGTGGAGACTTTCGCGGAGCACATGAGCCTCTCGGTGCAGCAGACGCTTTTCGAAATGGGGCGCGCGGCGCTGGACGCCTGCGCGGAAACGGAGGAGATTCGCATCTCGCTTCCCAATAGCCACTACCTGCCGCTGAATTTCCAGCCCTTCGGCTTGGCGAATCCCAACGTGATCTTCCTCCCCACCGACGAGCCCCACGGCCTCATCGAGGCGACCATCGTGCGATAGTCGGAAAGTAGCATGGTGCCATCGCGCGTGCGAGCGTGAACGATATGGACAAAATGGACTTGATGGACGTCCATCGTATTCATCGAGTCCACCGTGAGGCACAAGCTACTTGCCGAAAGGACGTATATACGGGAGGATCGTCTTGCGGTTGAATTCCTCCTTCATCGCCCAGAACATCGAATCGTACCAATAGTGCAGGAAGGCGATCGACATGATCGTTGCGTTGGCAAGCGTGAAGAGGGCGGTATTGACGGTGGCTTCCTTGGTGAAGAGGGAGAACTGGCTGCCATAGAAGAACAGCGCCAGCAGGCCCGTAATGCCCAGGGTGAAAGCGGCGAAAAGCCAGACTCCGGCGAAGCTCAGCCGGCCGGTTATGAGCTCGGGAACGACCTCCACCTGGTCTGCGAGTTCGGTGCGCTCGGCCCGGGGGCGGGCCTTGAACTTGTTGGTATTGAACAGCGCGACGATCGCCGTGTACTGGATGCCGTGGGCAAGCTGGGCGAAGCTGATGACGGCAAAGAACATGACTTCCGTCGGAGCGTCGATGAACAGTGGCCACGCCAGCGGAAGCGGGCCGAGGATGGCGCTGGCAATCATCGTCAGGTAGGGCCAGGATTTACCGCCCGTTTCGCGCAGGAAAGCCAGCCGCTTCGCCGCCATCCTTGCGAACGTGTAGAGAAACCAAACCGCCACTGCCGCAAGGATCGCCCAGTCGATCCAGTACTCGAAGATGAATTCGGGAAAGAGCCGCCGATAGTCCGCCGGAAAGAAGCACTGCACCGCGGTCAGGAACCCCACAGCCGCATAGACGGGCGCGTTGTCGATAGCCTTGTCGGCGGGGGAGCGCATTCCCCACTTCACGCGGTAGAAGCTCACGAGCCCAACGCTCTGGCGCATCCAGTGGTAGGCAGTATAGACAACCGCGAACAGGGTGATGTATGGCCGCGTCGTCTCGTTCAGCATCAGCCCGAACACCAGCGCGATCTGGGCCAGGGGAAACAGGAATGTCGCCACGATGCGCTTGCTGTAGTAGTCCCAGATCTGGCGGTCGAAGAAGAAGAAGAACGTCATCACCGTATGGGCGGTGTTGATCCCCCATACCACGCCAAACAGAAGGGCTCCCGCCAGCCTGTCGTGATGGAGAAAGGCGAACGGGATCAGGACAAGCAGCGACCAGGCGTAGGAGAAGATGAAGAAAACGAGATCGAATGTCCGCCCCGCGATCCAGCGGTTGGGTTCCGCGGAGCTTTGGGAAATCGTAGGCGCGGGATGTGAAACTGCGACGCTCATGATGCCTTCCGGCGACGCAATTTGCCGCCGCCCTTCTTGTCCACAAGACACGATCCGGGAGCGGATCAGGTCAAGGCAAGTATCCTTTAACCAGTACCCACGTCGTCATCGTCCGATGACTGTGGACAATCGTCGATTTGATCGGGTCGAGGAGTTCGCCGTCGAAGATGATTCGTGTCAGGCTCGAGAGCATTGGCTCATCCACCAGGAACACGGGCGAGCCACCATCCGGCAAGTGGTAGAGTCGGTCGCCGAGCGGCTCGATCAGATGTTCCACGCCGTGGGTGCTCATGAGACGCGCGAAGAAGATGCCTCCTGGCTTCAGGACGCGCGACATCGCCGATAGCATGGCGCCGAAATGAGCTTCGCCCCGGGCAAAGTGCAGCACGGCGTTGCATATGACGAAGTCGAAGCTGGCGGGCGCGAACAGCATCGCCTCGATGGGGGTGGCAGTGAAGTTCTCTCGCGTCAGCTTGGGGGCGAGCATCGCGGCGAGCGCGCGTACCTCGCGGATAGCGCCGGCATCCTCGTCCACTCCATGCACGTCGAATCCGTGGCGCAGCAAGTACACCAGGTTCCGCCCGCCACCGCAACCCGCGTCCAGAACTCGCATCCCGGGAGCCAAGCGACCCTTGACGAGTTGGTCGAAGAGATAAACGTCGATGGGGCCAAGGTATTCGCGAAGTTCGCCGGGGCTCACTGGAATTCATATTCCACGGTCATCTTGTGCTTCCAGTCGTCGTAGTAGAGGTTGCCACCGGCCCACTCAACTTCGCCGCGCTGATTGTCGATATTGTCGGAGGGCCAGTGAGTCTTCGCAGGAACGAAAGGCTGTGCATAGTCCATGTTCGCAATCATGCGGAAGGGATCGATGTGCCCGATGTAGAAATCGCGCACGCGCGGATCGTCGTGTGTGCGAAGGCCGAAGGAGGGATCGGCGGGGAGCCAGCCGTGGGGCTCGACGTAGAACTCCGCCCAGTCATGGAGGTTCTCGCTCCCCGGCCGCATCGCCCAGCCCGATTGCCACCGCGCCGGAATCCCCGACGCGCGGCAGAGTGCGATGAACAGCAGCGCGTGGATGCCGCAATCTCCCGCGCGCTGATTCAGGGCCTTGTCGGTGATGCCGGTGATGATGGAATACTCCATCTCCGCGCAGTAGCGGAAGTTGCCGCTGATCCAGCGGAAGATCCTGTCGGCGGCCAAGTAGGGGTTCTTTTCGCCGCCAACGATCTCCGCCGCGAGGGAGCGAATCGCTGGCGAAAGATCGACATGCGGCGGCTGGTCGCGCGTGAACTCGCGAAAGATTTCGGAATCCGGCGATGCCGCAGTGACCTTCGCTGGATCGATACTCGGTATATATGCGGAAGTGGTATAGACATACTCCAGGCGGAACTCCAGCGGCGTTCCCGATGCTGGCGCCGGTGCCTCGAAATAGGCGGTGCGGAATCCAGATCCCTTGGGCGCGATGAGGGGATCGGCGGGCGACGCGGAGAGGAGCTTCACGTCGCGCTGTCGATGGTACTCCTGCGGATACGGAATCCAGCAGCGAACCGTCTCTCCCTCGGGCACGGCGCCGGGATTCACGGTAACGGTGTGGGTGGCGTGGATTTTCAGCGCGCCCGGCGTCTCCGTGCCCTGCTCCTCCGCCTCGGCAAGGTGCCTGAGCACGTAGTCGTGAAGGTCGAACTTCGCCGTGACGCGCGCGCTGGGGTCGCCATCGGGGCCGGTGCTGGCCTTCTTCGTGGCGGCATCGCGGCGTTCGCGCGCCTCTGCGGAGAGGCGATACAGATTCGACGGCTCACGGCGGAAGTAGCACACCTCCCCGTCTATACGCAGCCACTGCAAGTGCCCCGCCTCGCGCCACCGCTCCAAGTCGCCCGCCGTCGCATCGGGGATCGTCTTGGTCAGCGTTGCCAGCAGATCGCCCGAACTAACCCGGTAGTCCCGTCGAAGGCGCCTCAGTCGCTCGCGCTCGATCACCAGCGGATCCGTCGGCGCCGCGCCCTTGCCCACCGCCCGGTCGATCCATGCCTCGGCGTCGGCGATACGGCCTTCGCGCTGGAGGGAGGCAAGCTCACGAGGCAAATCGCGACCTACGAGTTCTGGCGGAAGGGCAGTCATGGATGAACGATCGGCCTTGGTGGGAGTTGTAGAAGGACTGCCTGCGCAGGACATCAGGAGGAGTGCTGCGGCGGCGGGAAAAAAAACTCTCATGGTGGCTCCTTGGCGCGATGCTGGAGGCCACCATGAGAGAAACTCGACGGCCAGGCAAGCCGATGTTACTACTGCAAGTGAGACAAAAGCACGCCAGCCGCCACCGCCGATCCAATGACACCCGCCACGTTGGGCCCCATCGCGTGCATCAGGAGGAAGTTCTGGCGGTCCTCCTCGTGGGCGACTCGTTGGACAACCCGGGCCGACATGGGAACGGCGGATACCCCAGCCGCCCCGATGAGTGGATTGATCTGCTCCTTCGACACCAGATTCATCAACTTGGCGAAAAGCACGCCACCCGCGGTCGCCATGCTGAAGGCGATCACCCCAAGGACGAAGATGCCGATGGTCTGCCACGTGAGGAAGTTCGATGCCTGGGTCTTTGCACCCACCGTAAGCCCCAACAGGATCGTCACGATATCGATCAGGGACGTCTGCGCGGTCTTGGCGAGACGTTCCGTCACCAGCGACTCGCGCAGCAGGTTGCCGAGGAACAGCATCCCGAGCAGTGCGAGCGCTGCGTTGGCGATGAAGGCCGTCAGCAGGAAGCCAAGAACCGGAAACAGGACGCGGATCAGCCGCGGTGTCTCCACCGGTGGCGGCATCCGGATCAGTCGCTCTGCCCGCGTCGTCAACAGGCGCATGATGGGCGGCTGGATGATGGGAACCATCGCCATGTAGCTATACGCCGAGAGCGCCACCGCGCCCAATAGGTGGGGCGCCAGTGTGGAACAGGTGAAAATCGCCGTTGGTCCATCTGCGCCGCCAATGATGCCGATGGAGGCAGCCTCCTTCATGTCGAAGCCAAGGAGCACCGCGCAGGCCAGCGCGCCAAAGATGCCCACCTGGGCAGCCGCGCCGAGCAGGATCAGGCGAGGCTTGGCGAGGAGCGGGCCGAAGTCCGTCAGCGCGCCGACGCCAAGAAATATCAATGGAGGAAAAAATCCCCATTCGATCCCGCGAAAGAGGATCCAGAGAACGCTCGCATTCCATGCATCCTGCTGGGTTAGTGGTATCACCACGGGATACCGGTGATCCTCCCGCGCCTCGGCCACGAATACCATGTGGCCGCCGCGTCGGAGCTTGTGCTGGCCGGGCGGCGGTGGCACCACCTTGCCCGATTCATCGCGATGGATATAGACAATCGACTCCTCGGAGTGAGCCATCACGGCCTTGCCCTGTTTCACCAGATCGAGATGCGCGGAAAGGTATGGCCTCTCGATCTTCTCGTTGGCGGCATACTCCTTTCCCAGTATCTCCATCGCCTCTGTCGTGTAGTAGTCCAGCTTGGCCTCGCTCACGGGGCCGTCGTACACGCTCAGGCTCAGCTTCTCCGCGTTGTAGGGGATATTGCCCAGCAGAATGCCGAATCCGATCGGAACGAGCAGCAGCGGCTCGAAGCCCTTCCGTATAGCAAGATAGATAAATAGCAGGCCGATTCCGATCATTACCATGCTCCCGCCGGTGAACTGGCCAAAGCCGGAATCGTGGATGAATCTAAACAGCGTCTCGCCCATATAACTGCTCTTTTCTTGAGAAGTGCGTGCGCCGACTCACTCGAATTCCACGAGCGCCTGTCCGGCCTTCACCGCGTCGCCAACCGAGACGAGTACCGCCTTGATGCGCCCCGTGCGGTCGGAGGAGATGGCGGTCTCCATCTTCATCGCCTCCAGCACCAGCATCTCGTCGTTTGGCTTTACCTGATCGCCGGCCTTCACGTGAATGCCCCGGATCGTTCCAGCCAGCGGCGCAACAAACGTATTCCCCCCGGCTGGCGCTGGCTGGGCTGCCGCCGCCGGAGCCACCGCGGGAGGATCGGCCCGATGCACCGGCGCCGGCGAGGCCGCCAGGATAGGCGGGGCGGGGTGCACCGTGTGATCGTCCAGAATCTCAACGTCCACGTCGTATGCCGTACCCTGAACGGTGATGCGCAGCTTCATGAGTCTCTTCTCCTCGGATGGTGGGAGGTCTGCACTTCGCGGCGACCCGTTTCAGACCAGGCGGAGCCGGCCGATGGAGCCGCGATTCGGATGCGGGTGACGCGGGCACCGGTGCCCAGGGACGCGACAACGGCTGCACTGATGACGGCGACGATCTCCGGGGGGATGCCCGTGGGCTGCGTGGCGGGGGACTGGATAGTGGGAGTCTTTTCCGCCACTGGCGCGGGAGTGAGCGAGAATCGTCGGAGCAGAACCAGCAGGCCCTGCATCGCAACCAGCGCGGCAAAAACCACCGCGATGCCCACCGCGGAAAGCTGCAATGCATCGATGAAGCGCGTCTCGGCGACTTCCAGGTCATAGGCCAACAGTATCAGCGACATCGTCCAGTCCTTTACATGGGAATCAGGCCGTGCTTCTTCTCTGGCCTAAGCTCGCGTTTGCGATACAGAGTCTCCAGCGCCTGCGCCAGATAGCGTCGTGTGTCGCCGGGATCGATCACGTTGTCCACCAGTCGGCGAGAGGCGGCAGTGTAGGGAGAGGAGAACGTGTCGCGGTACTCGAGGATGAGCTCCTCGCGGCGAGACGCGGGATCCTCAGCGGCCTCGATCTCCTTCTTGAAGACGACGGCGACGGCGCCCTCCGCGCCCATCACCGCGACTTCCGCCGTGGGCCACGCGGCGACGCGATCCGCGCCCAGGTCCTTCGAAGCCATCGCGACATACGCGCCGCCATAGGCCTTGCGCAGGATGATTGTGATCTTGGGCACTGTGGAAGCCGAATAGGCGAAAAGGATCTTTGCTCCGTGCCGTATAATGCCACCGTATTCCTGCCGCGAGCCGGGCAGGAATCCCGGCACATCCACGAAGGTAATAATCGGAATGTTGAACACATTGCAGAAGCGCACGTGCTCCGCGATCTTGTCGGAACTGTCGATATCCAGCACTCCCGCCACGGCGTTGGGCTGATTTGCGACGAGTCCGACGGAGCGACCCAGTATGCGCGCGAAGCCGACCACCACGTTTTTGGCAAAGAGCGCCTTTACCTCCATGAAGTCGGCGTTGTCCACCACGCGCTTGACGATGTCGCGGACGTCGTACGCGCGTTTGCTGTCGTCGGGGATGACATCGACGAGGGTGCTGTCGTAATCCACCATGCCGTCGTGGGCCAGGTGTGGCGGATCCTCCAAGTTGTTCTGGGGAAAGAAGGCGAGAAGGCGCCGCGCGATCCGCATCGCGTCGCGGTCATCCTCCGCGATGAAGTGGATGTTCCCCGCGCGGGACATCTGGCTGACGGGCCCGCCGAGTTCCTCGGCGCTGATATCCTCGCCGGTGAGTTGCTTGATCACGGCGGGGCCCGTGATAAACATCTGGGCCTGGCGCGTCTGGATGACGAAGTCGGTGAGTGCGGGGCTGTACGCGGCGCCGCCCGCGCACGGCCCGCAGATCAGCGAGATCTGGGGCACGACGCCGGAGAGCAGCGTATTGTGAAAGAAGATGCGGCCATAGGCGCCGAGCGAATCGATCCCCTCCTGAATGCGCGCGCCGCCGGAATCGTTGATGAAGATGAACGGCGCACCGGTCTTGAGCGAGAGCTTCATCATCTCCACGATCTTGTCGGCGTGCACCTCTCCCACGGCGCCGCCGCCGGTCGTGAAATCCTGGCTGGCAAGGTGCACCTGTCGCCCGTCGATCTGGCCGATTCCCGTCGCAACTCCATCTGCGTGCATCTCCTGCTTCTCCATGCCGAAAACAGTCACGCGGTGGCGGGCAAAGAGGAAGAGCTCGTGGAACGAATCCGGGTCCAACAGCTCTGCGATGCGCTCGCGGGCAGAGAGTTTACCCTGCTTGTGCATCTTCTCCACGCGGTCGGGCCCGCCCATGGCGAGCACCGTGGCGCGCCTCCGGGCCAGATCCTCCACCTTCTCTCGGTTCGTCATCTGCTTGCGGCGTTCATTCTTGGCCATTGCTTACTCCCGCTGGATTAGGCTCGCAGAGTTCGGTGAGAATCCCCGCACTGGACTTCGGATGGAGGAAGGCAACCTTCATGTGGTGGGCGCCGATGCGCGGCGTCTCGTCGATCAGGCGCACGCCCTCTGCCTTCAATTCGTCGAGGCGCGCCTGGATGTCCTTCACTTCATAGGCAATGTGGTGCATCCCCTCGCCCTTCTTCTCGATGAACTTCGCGATGGTGGAATCGGGAGTCGTCGGCTCCAGAAGTTCCAGCTTCACCCCGCCGATGCGGAAAAAGGCGACGCGGACTTTCTGCTCGGGGACTTCCTCGATGCCTTCGAAACTTGCGCCCAGCGTCTGCTCATAGAAGGGGCGTATCTCGTCGATCGAGCGCACGGCGATTCCGATGTGGTTCACGGCGCCGGGTGTCTTCATTCTATTGTTCCTTTCCCGATTCGCGAAACGCGAGATCGACAAGCTGGGTGGCGGCATCGAAGGGGGAAAGCGCCCCCTCCATCACGCGACGCTCGGCGATGGCCCGTGCGCCGTCGATGCCGGGGGTATTTGCAAAACGCTCGCGCACGAGGTACTCGATGGTCTGGTTCATCCAAAAGACGGATTGCTCCCGTCGCTTGGCATCGCGGCGCCCGAGCCTGACAGACTCGGCCATCCACGCGCGCAGATTCCCCCACAGGCTCTCGATTCCAGTCCCCTCCTTCGCGGAACAAAGCACCACCTGTGGGGAAGGGGCGTTGGCGCGTGGCGCGATGAGGTGCAGGGACGCGCGCAGCAGGGACATCGCCTTGCGCGCCGCGGGAAGGCTCTCTCCGTCGGCCTTGTTGATCGCGATGCCATCGGCGATCTCCAGAATGCCGCGCTTGATGCCCTGCAACTCGTCACCCGCGCCGGGCATCATCAGCAGGAGGAAGAAATCCACCATCGAGGCGGCTTGGGTTTCGGACTGACCGACGCCGACGGTCTCCACGATCACCAGGTTGAATCCCGCCGCCTCGCACACCAGAATCGATTCGCGCGAGGCGCGCGCGACCCCGCCAAGCCAAGAGCCGCTAGCCGATGGGCGCACCATCGCATCGGTGTGCATCGCCAGGCGCGTCATCCGGGTCTTGTCGCCCAGAATGCTGCCGCCGGTGATTTCGCTGGATGGGTCGATGGCGAGCACGGCCACCCGCGTGGCGCTTGCCTCGATGGCGTGCATTCCCAGTGCCTCGATGAAGGTGCTCTTGCCGACGCCGGGGACGCCGCTGATCCCAAGGCGGAATGAGCGTCCCGCGTGGGGAGCCAGCAGGGCGAGCAACTCCCGCCGTTCGGCCTGGTGCCGCCCGGCGGTACTTTCCAGCAGTGACAACGCCCTCCCAATCGAGACGCGGTCACGCGCGATGACCCCGGCCGCCAACACATCGGGCGCGAGGTTTGCCTTGCGAAGGAGAGTCACGTCCTCCCTCACGGCGGGCGATTCTGGCTCGCCGGGCATGACGCGTGGAGCGGTGCCGCGCTTGGTGCTCATTTTGAGGGCTGTTCCATCGCTTCGTGTCCCGCCTGACGGAGGAGAAGGTGAAGAATCTGCTTCGCCGCCTCGGGGATCACCGTTCCCGGGCCGAATACGCCCACGCATCCGGCGTCATGGAGGAACTTGTAGTCCTGGGCGGGAATCACGCCGCCACAGATCACCAGGATGTCGGGGCGTTTCAGCGCGCGCAGCTCGGCGATCAGCTCCGGCACCAGGGTCTTGTGCCCGGCGGCAAGCGAGGACACGCCCACCAGGTGCACGTCGTTCTCCACGGCTTGGCGCGCGACTTCCGCGGGGGTCTGAAACAATGGGCCGATGTCCACATCGAATCCCATATCGGCAAAGGCCGTTGCGATCACCTTGGCGCCGCGGTCGTGGCCGTCCTGGCCCAGCTTCGCGACGAGGAGGCGCGGTCGGCGCCCCTCGAGCTTGGCGAATCGCGCGGCCAGTTCGATCCCCTCCTTCAACGCCGGCATGTTCTCCGCCTCCTGTCTATACACGCCGCTGATCTGGTGGATCTGGGGCTGGTAGCGTCCAAAGACCGATTCCATCGCGGTGGAGATTTCTCCGAGCGTCGCGCGCTTGCGCACGGCGTCGATGGCGAGCTCCAGCAGGTTCGCATCGCCCGCTGCGCCCGTCGCGATGGCTGAGAGGGCCGCTTGGACTTCGCTTTCTACGCGGTTCGCGCGTAGCTCCGCCAAGCGGTGGAGCTGCGCCTCGCGCACGGCATTGTTGTCGATGTCGAGGATATCGATCGGGTCTTCCTTGGCAAGCCGATGCTTGTTCAGGCCCACGATTGTTTCGCGCCCACTGTCGATGCGGGCTTGCTTGCGGGCGGCGGCCTCCTCGATCCGCATCTTGGGGATGCCGGTTTCGATGGCGCGCGCCATGCCGCCCAACTCCTCCACCTCCTCGATCAGGGCCCAGGCCTTGTCCATCAACTCCTTCGTCAGCGATTCCACGTAGTACGATCCCGCCCACGGGTCCACCACCTTGCAGATGTTGGTCTCCTCCTGCAGGATCAACTGGGTGTTGCGGGCGATGCGGGCGGAGAAGTCGGTGGGAAGCGCAATGGCCTCGTCGAGAGCGTTGGTGTGGAGCGACTGGGTGTGGCCAAGAGCCGCGGCCAGCGCCTCGATCGCCGTCCGCGTCACGTTGTTGTAGGGATCCTGCGCCGTGAGGGACCAGCCGCTGGTTTGCGAGTGTGTGCGCAGCGCCATCGACTTCGGGTTCTTTGGATCGAAACCCTTCACCAGGCGGGCCCACAGCACGCGTGCCGCGCGCATCTTGGCCACCTCCATGAAGTGATTCATCCCGATGGCCCAGAAGAAGGAGAAGCGTGGCGCGAAGTCGTCCACCGCCAGACCGGCGGCCAGGCCCGCGCGTATATACTCCACGCCATCGGCCAGGGTATAGGCGATCTCCAGGTCAGCCGTGGCGCCAGCCTCCTGCATGTGATAGCCAGAGATGGATATGGAATTGAACTTGGGCATGTTCCGCGAGGCGTAGGCAAAGATGTCGCGGATCAGCCGCATCGACGGAGTGGGGGGATAGATGAAGGTGTTCCTGACCATGAACTCCTTCAGGATGTCGTTCTGGATCGTGCCAGAAAGCTTGTCCGGCGCGATGCCCTGTTCCTCTGCGGCGACGATATACATGGCGAGGATCGGAATCACCGCGCCATTCATCGTCATGGAGACGGAAATCCTGTCGAGCGGGATGCGGTCGAAGAGGATCTTCATGTCCAGGATCGAATCGATCGCGACGCCCGCCTTGCCAACGTCCCCCGCCACGCGCGGATGGTCGCTGTCGTAGCCGCGATGAGTCGCGAGGTCGAAGGCCACCGAGAGTCCCTTCTGCCCCATCGCCAGATTTCGCAGGTAGAAGGCGTTGGACTCCTCCGCCGTGGAAAAGCCCGCGTACTGACGCACGGTCCAGGGCTTCAGCGCATACATCGAGGCATAGGGCCCGCGCAGGAAGGGCGCTATTCCCGGCAGGTAGTCCAGATGATCCATCGCGGCCAGGTCCCGCTCTGTATAGACAGGCTTGACGGCGATTCCCTCGGCTGTCATCCACGGGGGCGCGACTGACGGGGGCCCCGTTGCATCGCCGCGTTCCACTTCGTAGGCAATCTGGGTGAAGTCAACCGATGTCATGATACTGTCTCCTGCCTCGTATCGAGGCGGTCGAGGAGCGCCGTCATTTCTGTCAGGATGTTTGAGCGGACGTGGACGAAGCCATCGACACCCGCCGCGCGGAGCGCCTCGGCCGTGGGGGGATTCCCCGCGATATACACGAGCGGCCTTGTGGTCGCGGGCCCCAGCTCTGCCATCAACCGCTTCGTAAAATCCATGTATGAGTCATCGTCGCTGCACGCCACCACCACGTCGGGGTGGGCCTCGCGAATATTTGCGACGGCCTTGGTGGGGTCGGCGGCGGGGGAGGACTCTGTGATGGAAAAGCCCGCCGCAGCAAATGCCGAGTGCGAGAAATCCGCGCGCGCCCGGCGCATTCCCGCGGGACCAAACGTCAGCAGCAGCACGCGGGGAACACCCGCGCCCCGGGTCGCGACGCGCGCGCGGAGCATCTCGTATCCTTCCGACAGCCGGATCGCGGGGAGCGGCTTCACCGCGATCGCTTCGTCGCCCTTCGCGGCCGCGTCCAGCGCGGCGCAAATCTCTCCGATCGTCGCTCCGCACTCGGCGGCTTTCAGCGCCACGGCAAACGCGCCACCCACGACATTCTGACTCAGCGACTCCGTCAGTTCGCCCAGCAGCGCGGCGACTTCCCTGGCGGGCCGCGTCCCCCTCAGGAGCGCGAGGCGATGGCGGCGCTCCTCTACGAATTCCGCGCGGGGAATGTGGCTGGTGGGAAGCGGCTTCTCCGCCGGATCTGCGTAGTTGCTGACACCGACAACAGGCGCGCGACGCGCAGCCACGGCAGAAAGGCGCTCCTTCGCGGTGGCAAGCACCGTCTCCTGAATACGGCCCGACTTGAGCGATGCGACGATGCCGCCGTCGGACTCGATCCGCTGAAATTCCGCCCACGCGGCGCGCGCCGCCGAATCGGTTAGGGACTCGATCAGATAGCTGCCGCCGGCGGCGTCCACGACGCGTGCCAGATGGGCTTCCTCCTGAAGCAATAAATGCTGATTCCGCGCCACGCGCATGGAGAAGTCGTCGGGGCGCCCGGCCACCTCGTCGAACGGCGCGATATACAGCGAGTCGCATCCGCCCAGCCCCGCGGCAAAGCCCTCCACCGCCGCCCGGACGATGTTGTTGTAGGGATCCACGCGGCTCTTGGTCATGGCACTTGTCCGCGCGTGGAGGAACATGCGATGCGCCGCGGGGTCCTCCGCGCCCATCAACTTGGATATACGCGCCCACAGCATCCGCGCCGCGCGGAGCTTGGCGATCTCCATGTAGAGATTCGTCGAAACCGAGAAGCTGAACATCATGCCCATCGCAGCCGTGCCAGGCTTTGTCCCGTGGCCGATGAGGCGGCGTATGTACTCCACACCGGTAGCCAGAGTCGCCGCCAGTTCCTGCGTCGCGCTGGCCCCTGCGTTGTGCCACGGGTGGCTGTTCACGACCACCGGGCGGATTCCCGGTGCATGGAGAGCGCACCAGTCAACCATCTCGGCCATCTCGCGGAACCGCATGGCGAGCGACCCGCCGCGCACGTGCCCCGACTTGACCAACTCCCTCACGGGGTCGCACTCCACCGATCCCGTCAGCACGCGTGGATCGACGCCGCGTTCAAGCGCCACGGCAATGTGCATCGCCAGCACGGGAAACGCCGCGGAGCCCGTGCGGAAGGAGACCGGGTGCTCGGCCAGATTCACATCCTGCAGTGCGACGCGGATTCCATTGACCGAGGTTGCAGCCATGCCGCCGCGCCCCACCAGGTCCGCCGCGCGTGCCTCGTCCCCGTCCAACCCGCGCCGGGCCGCGTTGTCCAGCCGGATGCCCACAGCCGTCCCGCCGCGGGCCAACCCGTCGCGAATCGCCGCGTTGGCTTCCGCCGGGGAGGCCAACAACACGTCCTGCCTGATCTGCCACGGGGGGAGCACACCGGATAGCGCCTCGCACCCGCGAACGTAAGGCGCCGCCCCGGGATCGCTATTCAGATGCGGCAAATCGGCGATGTCCTCCCGCCGATACAGCGGGTTCACCGCGATCCCCTCCGGCGTCCGCCAAACCAGCTTCTTCTCAAAGGGGGCCCCCGCCAAATCCTTCTCAACCGCAGAGCGCCACGCTTCCATGCTGGGCACGGGGAAGATCTCGCCCAGCGGAGCGGCGGCGACTCTCGGCTGATCGGTGATGACCGGTTGGCTCATGGCGTCCCTCCAGATTCCTGACCTACTCGCTTTTTGGGGGCTGTACTTACAGTAGCGCCCTGACGGCCCCAAGAGTGCGAGAGAAATCGGGGCGGAATCAAGACAAAATAGGTCGAAGTTATCGCCTTTATTGAGGCGAGGCCTCGTCGCATTATTCCATCTGGATCCCGCAGGACTTTCGCGGTGGGCGGATGCTGCCATCTGCCCGGCTATTTCTTCCCCGACCGCGCCTTTAAGGGGATTCCGTCCCACGCTTTTGGACGAATCCCGAAGGAGAGCTTGCCGTTCACTCCGATGCCTTCCGCGCGCTGAAATTCAGGCTCGTCACAAAATCCGAGGCCTTCGATCCCGCGGGGAGTTCCGAGACCACCCGCGCGTATAGCGGGTCGTTCCATCCGGTCATCGCATCCACATAGCCGTCCTTGCGCTCCAGAACGATGTCCGCGAGGCCAGCCTCGCGGGCGAGGCGTTCGGTTTCGCTGATCAGCGAGGCGCCGGAAACGCAGCCGACGAGGGCCTCGACCATCTGGGCGACGGCGGTCGGAAGCGGCTTCACCAGGGCGATGTCCGACACGGCAACGCGGCCACCGGGCTTGAGAACGCGGGCGATCTCCCGCCAGACCTGAGGCTTATCGGGCGAGAGGTTGATGACGCAGTTGCTGATGATCACGTCCACGCTGGCGTCGGGGAGGGGCAGGTGCTCGATCTCTCCGAGGCGAAACTCGACGTTGTCGAGGCCGCTGGTCTCGCGATACTTGGCGGAGTTTCTGCGGGCCTTGGCCAGCATCTCCGGCGTCATGTCCACGCCGATGGCGCGGCCCGCGGGGCCGACCTTGCGACCGGCGATAAACACGTCGAAACCGCCTCCCGAGCCGAGGTCCACGACAACCTCTCCCGGGCGAAGCGCGGCGAGCGCCGTGGGATTGCCGCATGAAAGGCCCATATTGGCGCCCTCGGGCACCCCGGAAAGGTCGGCGGCGGCGTAGCCGATGGCCGTGGCAAGCGCCTCTGCGTCATCGGCGCCGTCGGGTCCGCAGCAGGATGACCCCGCGCAGCAACCGGTGGCGCTGCCCCTGGGCTCGGGATTCTGTTCCGCGATGGCGGCGTACCCCGCGCGGACGGTTTCGCGGACGGTCTGGTGTTGAAGGGACTCGGCGATCGACATGGTGATATCTCCTTTGATTCGGGCGAGGGTGGAATGGAGATGAGAATCCGGTGTAGCTACGACCTGCAAGTCCTACACGTGGCTCACGGCGGCGCTCCCTTGGCCTGTGCCAGCGGCGCAGCATTTGATCCCCTTCGCCTGAAGCTGACACAGCTCCTCTGGCGAGTAGGAAAGGATGGTCCCCAGTTTGCAGCAGTCTGAAACGATGGCCTTCTCCTTGGCGGCCTGCCGGCACAGCCATCCAAGGATCTCCGCCGCGTCCTCCGGTATCTCCGATTCGTCGGAAATGCGGTAGTACGCCCATCGACCTTCCTTGCGGGACTGCACCAGCCCGGCGCCGGAAAGCAGGCTGAGGTGCTTGGAGGTGGTGGAAGGCGCCAAGGCGAGAAGCTCCTGGATCTGGCAGACGCAAAGCTCCCCCCGGCCCTTGAGGGCGCAGAGGACGCGAATCCGGTTCAGATCCGATAGGGCCTTGGTGATGGCGAGGATGTGGCGCATGTCGTTTCTCCGTCAGTTCGCCATTTAGGGAAATATAGGATGTGGGACGGCGCAAGGACAAGAACAGCACGGAAGCCGAAAAACCGATGCCATCGGCGCAGCGGCTTCGCTTGTGGACCTGCCCGGTCTCCGCAAAGCTCACCCCGCCTAACCCCTACCAGAGGAGACTGGACCGTTGAAACGACTCAATCGCGTAATCCCCGCTCTTGCCATCGCCGCATCTTGCGGTGCTTCGGCATGGGGCGCCGAACTGGCCTATGATATCGTTATCTGCGGGGGCTCCTTTAGCGCCCCCGCCGCCGCCTTTGCCGCCGCGCGGACTAATCCCAGCGCCCAGGTGCTCCTGATCGAGCCCACCGACTGGCTCGGCGGGCAGGGCACGAGCCAGGGTGTCTCGGCGATCGACAACTCCTATCACGCGCCCGCCAACACGCTGATGGCCAACAACCAGTCAACATACTATCCGGCGGACTATCGGAACTGGCTGGACCGCATGAGGACCGCGCCGCAGGCCGCTCCGGGCGAGGGGTACGCGGGGTTCTCCGGCTGGGTGTCGCGGGATTGCTATGACCCGCGGACGGGTGCGTGGGCGCTCGACGAGATATCGGCGACGTTTCCCAATCTCACGGTGATGAAGCTGACCGTGGTCAAGTCGGTGCAGACCGAGGCCGTGGCCGACGAGCACGGCGCGGGGCTACGGATAACGGGGCTCACGCTGATCCAGCGCGCTCCCCAGGTTGGATATTCGCCCTTCGACGACTTCCTCTCCGAGGAACTTCCCGACTGGTACAGCGCCGCCGCTTCCGCGCGCTTCACAAAGCAAACCCACACGGTGACCGCGCGAGTCCCCGCGAGGGGAATGGTCGTGATCGAGGCCAGCGAACTCGGCGACGCGATGGTGCTCAGTGGCGCCGTCTATACACAGGGCCGCGAGGTCAGCACGGAGAAGGTGGCTGAAAACGGCGCCCTTCCCGCCTATAACGACGCCCAGCCGATGGCGCTCGTGTATCCGTTTGCGATGGGCACCGGCGCCGCCGATGCCGAGGAGGGGCTGAAGACGCCGTGGGCGGATTTCGAGGCCTATCTGGCGGAGCGCACGGCCAACTACTTCAGTCTGGCCTCGTTTACATGGACCCAAGTGTGGACATACCGGCGACTGTTGCTCGGGGCCGGCGGATCGAACTCCCAGAGCGTCATCAACGCCGGCGACGTATCCATGCAGAACTGGAATCCCGGCAACGACTATCGACAGGGGTCGTGGCTTCTTGGCAAGGCCGCGACCGATGCCCAGGCCGCCGACTGGTCTGGCGCGACCAACCTGGAATCGATCTCCCGCGCGGAGCAGCAGGCCGTGGCGTGGTACTTCTGGCTCAAGGGCCGGAAGCCCGCCGGATTCACCGCGCCGGATACCCGGCTCCTCCGGGGGAGCGACTCGCTCAACATGATGGGCACCAAGCACGGCCTCGCAAAGTTCCCGTATATACGCTGCATGCGGCGCCTGGTGGGAATCGACAACTTCCGCATTTCCAGCCGGTACTTCGTGAATACCCAGGGCGTCGGCTACGCCGACGAGACGTCCTATCGCTACTTTGATTCCGTCGGCATCGGCAGCTATACCGCCGACGTCAGGCCGCTGCTCTCCAGCACCGGCGTTGTTCCACCGTTCAGCTTCTGCGCGCCCTTCTATATCCCGTACCGCGCGCTGGCTTCCCAGAACGTGCGCAACCTGCTGGCGAGCGGCAAGGCGATGGCGCAGACGTATATCACCAATTCCGCCTACCGGCTGCACCCGATCGAATGGCAGAGCGGCAGCGCGGCGGGCACCGCGGCGGCGCTGATCTGGCGCGACGGCATCACGAATCGCGACATGCTGGAGATTCCCGCGCTCCGCGAGCTGCAGGCTGAGGTGGCCACGAACGCGCCGATCCGGTGGGCCTATCGCGGCGAGCCCGTGATCCCGCCCCAAGACGGCGACTTGATCGTGTTTGACCTGAATCCGCTGCCGCGAAACATCACCTTCGAAGTCGAAGCCTATCACCCCAACGCGGTGCGCGCGGAGATCCGCGTCAACGGCACGTTGATCGGAAGCACGACGACGCGCGCCAACGGGCGGCTCCTGTACATCGGCAGCGACGTCGTCAGCGCGGTATCGCCCGCGGTGTTCGAGGCGCGTTGCTTCGGCGCGGGGGACACGCTCGTCGCCACGCTGACCGCCAACGTGGTCATCACCGATCCCGTGACGCCGTGCGAGGTCGAGGTCGGCGTTACCGACAACGACGACACCGACGGCTACTTCACGACCACTGGCTCATGGAGCTCCGGCACCGCCCAGCCCGATCGGTGGTGCCCCTCGCGGCCCGGTGCTTCCTACGCGCTGACCAGCAGCAACGATGGCAATCGCATCGCACAATGGCGACCGAGGATTTCCGTGCCCGGTATCTATGAAGTCTCGATCTGGTATTCCGCCTCCTCGAACCGCGCGACCGATGCGCGGTTCACGGTTATCCACCGCGACGGCGCGGCCGCATCGCGGGTCAATCAGCGCCTCGCCGGTGGGCAGTGGCGCGTGCTGGGCAGCTATCCACTGACGGGCGACGTCGATGAGCGCGTAGAGCTTCGAAACAGCCACACAACCAACGGCGAGTTCATCATCGCGGATGCCGTGCGAGTGAGGCTCATCGAGCCGTTCACAACCGAAGTCGGGGCGTGGGCCATCTTTTGATCGGAGAGCAGCGTGCAGGCAGCCTACCGTGTCGAGGAACGCGAATCGCCGCCGTGGATCGTCGAGGTGCAGCCAGCCGACGGCTTCATCATGAACACGCGCTATACCACGGATTTCCGCATTCGCGGCGTGGTGTATGAGATGCTGAAGAAGGCGCGCGCGGCGCTCCCCGCTGGATATGCGATCGTCGTGTACGAGGCGTTCCGCCCCCGCGCCCGGCAGTGGGAGCTGTGGAATGGAATGGAAGCGAAAATGCGCGCAGCGTTTCCTTCGGAGAGCGACGAGCAGATCTACACACGCACCCGCGAGTTCGTCGCTGATCCACGTGGATTCGGAAGCGGCCATCAGGCCGGCGGCGCCATCGACGTGACGCTGTCCGACGCCGCCGGGCGAGAGCTGGACATGGGCACGGAAATGGACGAGGTGACGGAGAAGACCCACACCGATTCGCCCCATCTCTCCGACGCGCAGCGTGCCAATCGGCGCATCCTCCTCGATGCAATGGCCGCAGGCGGGCTGGTCAACTATCCCTCGGAGTGGTGGCACTATTGCTATGGCGACCGCCTCTGGGCCGAAATGACAGACGCTCCCGTGGCATTCTTTGCCCCCCTCGCGGAGTAGGCCCACGCAGGCCTTGACGCGCGGCCCCCTAGCGCACGAGCCGACCCATCTTTTTTCGGAGCCCCCTCATGTCACTCGCCGCCGACCGTCGCGTTTCCACCGTCGATGAAATCCGCGCCCATTTCCCCGCGCTGGAGCGGCGACACCGCGGATTTCCCGTGGCCTATTTCGACGGCCCCGGCGGCACCCAGGTCCCGCGCCGCGTGGTGGAGGCAATGGCCGACTACCTGTATTATCACAATGCCAACACACACTGGGTCTATCCGACGAGCGCGGAGACCGACCTGTTGATCGCGGAGGCGCGTGCGGCGGTGGCGGATTTCCTGAATGCCGGATCGCCGGAGGAGATCGTCTTCGGCGCCAACATGACAACGCTCACGTTTCACCTCGCGCGGGCCCTTGGCGCGGCGTGGGGTCCCGGCGACGAAGTGATCGTGACGGAGCTGGACCACCACGCCAACGTCGCGCCGTGGCAGCGCCTCGCGGCGGAGCGCGGCGTCACGGTCAAGGTGGTGCGGATGATTCCCGACACCGGCCAGTTGGACTACGCGCACCTTGAGGAGGTGCTGACTGGCAGGACGCGGCTCCTCGCCATCGGCGGAGCCTCCAACGCCATCGGCACGATCAACGATCTGCCGCGCGCCATTGAGCTGGCACATCGTGCGGGGGCGCTCGTGTTCGTGGACGCCGTTCACTACGCGCCCCACGATCTGGTGGATGTGCGGGCGTTGGATTGCGACTTCCTCGGGTGTTCCGCCTACAAATTCCACGGCCCCCACGTGGGGATCATCTATGCAAAACGCCATCTGCTCGCCTCCGCCGATTTTGCGAAGCTGATTCCGGCGCCTGACGCAGGCCCGGATCGCGCGGAGACCGGGACGCTGAATCACGAGGGGATCGTTGGCACCGCGGCCACGGTGGATTTTCTCGCGTCGCTTTGCGAGGGCGAGACGCGCCGCGCGCGGCTGGTTGCCGCCTACGCGGAACTGCATGTTCGCGGGATGGAGCTGGTGGCGCGGCTGTGGGGCGGGCTCTCCGCCATCGATGGCGTGCGTCTATACGGGCCTGAGCCCCACCTTCCGCGCACGCCGACGGTTTCGTTCGTTGTGGATGGCGTGACTTCCACGCGCGTGTGCGAGGTGCTTGCCGAGCAGGGACTCTTCCTCTCCAACGGCGACTTCTACGCCAAGACCGCCGTCGAGCGGCTCGGCCAGTCGCGCGACGGCATCGTCAGGGCGGGCTGCGCGTGCTATGCCACGGCGGACGAAGTGGATCGCCTGATTGCGGGGGTTCGGGAAATCGCAACGCGCCGCGCGGTAGAGTAGTTCCCGCGCGGCGCGCTGCAGCATTACGTCACATTGGGATCGGCGTGGATGAGATGCTCCTCGTCCGCCTCGTCGGTAAGTGTTTCATCCCGGCGATGCCACAGCCGATACAGGGCCGGGAGCACAACCAGCGTCAGTAGCGTTGAGGAAACGATCCCGCCGACCACAACAGTCGCGAGGGGGCGTTGGACCTCCGCCCCGTTGCCGGTGGAGAGCGCCATCGGCACAAAGCCGAGGCTTGCCACCAGCGCCGTCATCAGGACGGGACGCAGCCGCGTCATGGCGCCGTCGCGGATTGCGTCCTCCAGCCCCATGCCTTGCTTGCGGAGGTGGTTGATGTAGCTGACCATCACCAGTCCGTTCAGCACCGCGACGCCCGACAGCGCGATGAAGCCCACGGCGGCGGAGATCGAAAAGTCGATCCCGCGCAGCCACAGCGCGAACACGCCGCCGGTCAATCCCAATGGAACTCCGGTGAAAACCAGCGTCGCATACTTCACCGAATTGAAGGTGGAGAACAGTAGCAGGAAGATGACGAAGAAGCAGACCGGCACCACGATCAGCAGCCGCTCGCGGGCGCGCTGAAGATTCTCGAAGGTGCCACCGTATTCGAGCCAGCTTCCCGCGGGAATCGCGAGGTCGCTGGCGATGCGGGAACGGGCCTCGGAGACGTAGCCCCCCAGGTCTCGCCCGCGGACGTTGGCCTGGATCACGATGCGGCGCTTGCCGTTCTCGCGGCTGATCTGATTCAGCCCCTCCTCGATGCGGATCGTGGCAATCGATCCGAGGGGGACATAGGATGCCGGCGGCACCGCGTCGAGACCCGCGACCTGAAGATCGTCCTCCACGGGGATCGGAATCGGAAGCCCCTCGATGGCGGTGATGTCGCGGCGGACTTCCTCGGGAAGCCGCACGACGAGGCTGAATCGACGGTCGCCCTCGAAGACAAGGCCCGCCTCGCGTCCGCCAATGGCGATGGCGATGACCTCCTGGACGTCCTCCATCGTGAGGCCAAAACGCGCCGCCGCGCCGCGGTCGATGTCGATCGTCATCACGGGAAGCCCCTCGATCTGTTCCACCTTCACGTCCTCGCCGCCGGGGATTGCGCCCAGGACCCGCGCGATCTGGTTGGCGGCGGGGAGCAACACGTCGAAGTCGTCGCCGTAGAGCTTGATGGCGAGATCGCTTCTCACTCCGGCGATCAACTCGTTGAATCGCATCTGGATCGGCTGGAGGAATTCGTAGTTATTCCCCGGGAGCTTGGACACGGCCGCCTCCACGCGCTGGCGCACGTCCTCGATGGAGTCGCCGGGATTCGGCCACTCGCTCTTGGGCTTCATGATGATGAAGGTGTCGGAGACGCTG
>JBBQYG010000029.1:0-31539 GCA_038208905.1 Candidatus Sumerlaeia bacterium
CGGCCTCCAATTCAGCCAGTGGGTGTTGGCTGATAGCCCTTGTCATCACCGCCGCGACTGTGACTCCTTTCCTCCTTCCGCCCCGATAAAACACCCACGCGCCACGGGTACCTGACTGGTGATCTTCAAGTCCGTCTTTGGCAAGAACCTCAAGCAGCCCGAGGCCCGCAGCCAGGCCATCGAAAACGCCATCAAGCAGGCCCGCGCCGCCTACAAGGTACGGCCGATCGAGGAGGCGCGGGAACCGGTCCTCAAGCTTCAGGATCTGTTCGTGGAGCAGGAAATCGACCGCCTGGAATTGCTCTATGCGGCGGATTCCTCGCTGACGGGCGACGAGTTCTGGCTGCGCGAGATCGTGACGATCCTCCTCCGCGCGCCCTCTCTGAAGGAGGACGAAACCAGCTATCTTCTGCGCCTGTGTCTCCTGGAGCCCACGAAGCTGGAACTCTGGCAGCGCGTTTTTCGCGAGCGGCGCAACAGCTCCAACCCGATGGGGCTCGACCAGGCCCACGAGCAGTGCGCGCTGGCCCTGCTTCCGTTCTTTCCGGGTCAGTACGAATCGCGGTGGCCCGATCACGGGCGCGAGTCGGAGGCGCGCGCCCTCTTCCTGCTGTGCCTCAACCACGCGGTGGATCAGGTGGTGACTCTGGGGCGCGACGACGACCCGGCGGGGGAGCTTCTGGACGCGGCGGTTCGCCTGCTGCCAGAGCGACACGACGCCCTCTCGGCCCTCGCGCACCGCATTGTCCGCCTGGACGACCACCGCCCCCAGAGCCTGGGCATCGTGCTGGAATCGCTCATGGGGAATCCCGCGGAGCACGACTTAAGGATGTGGGCGGCGGGCGCGCTGCTGGGGATCCCCGGCCACTTCGAGGAGGGGCTCTCCCTCCTGCGGCAACTCCACGAGGCCGGCGACCGCAGCCCCACGCTGCTGCAGGCGTTGATCTCCGCATTGAAGACACTCGACGAAATCTCCGAGGGCGACGTTCCCCTCTTCCGGGAGTATTTGGCCGCGAATCCCGGAGACATTCGCGCCGCGGACTTGTTGGCTGAGCGCCATGCCCGGCGCGAGGATCTGGGACAGGATGCCATCCGGCTCTACCGCCTCGCCGCCGCCAGCAGCCCGCGCCGCACGCTCTATCTCCGCCTTCTGGGTCGTGCGTCAGCCTCGCGCAGCGACTGGTCCCAGGTCATCGAAACCTTCAACGAAGTCCGCGCCGCCGGTCAGGAAACCGAAGACATCATCATCCCGCTCGCCACGGCCTACTCCGAGTTCGACCGCTCCGACGCCGACGCGCTCGCCGTTTACCGCCACGCCATCGAGCTGGGAAGCAGAAAGCCCGAGATCCACGCGCTGCTTTGCCGCGAACTCTACCGCACGGCGCCGCGCGCGCCCGACAGCATCGCCCAGTTCACCCAAAGCACGTTGGCCTGCCCCGAATGCTCCTGGGCCCAGCTCGGACTTGCGTCCCACTGCCTGGAAACAGGCGACGCGGGGCGCGCCTTGGACGCCGCGGTGGCGCTGCTGGAGCGCAACCCCCAGGACAAGGAGGCGCGCCGCATCGGCGGCCGGGCGTTGGCCGCGGATTTCTCCCGCCGACGGATGGGTCGCCTGGCCAACGTCGCGCCGGAGGCACTGCGAGCGGTCTTCGAGGAGGCCCACGCCCAGGCACCCGACGCGGGACCGGTGGCGCTGGGTCTCGCGCGGCGCCGCGTCGCCGACGGCGTGCGCGACTCGGAAACGGCGCGGCTCCTCGGCGAGGTCTGCCGCCGCAACCCCGACGCCCACGACCTGCGCATCGCGCGGGCCGACATCCTGTGGGAGATCGGCCAGCGGCCCAACGCGGCTGAACTCTATCGCGAGCTGCTGGAGCGATGCCGCGCCGCCGAGAATCACGAGCTTCCCCGCGGCGTCACGGCGGAGATACGCCATCGCGCCCTTATGCGCTTCGCCGACTGCATCGTGCGCCCGCCGGGTCCCAGCCCTGCCGACATCGAGTTCCTGATGGAGGCCGCCGCGCAGAGCGACGCCCCCGCCGAAACCGTCCTCGCCGCGGCACGCTCCGTCATCGATCTGGAGGCGGACCATCCCGCGCGCCTCCCACTCTTCCAGCGCGCGCTGCTCCTCGCGCCGGCGGACCTCAAGATCGAGCGCGCCGTCGCCGAGGCCTTCGCCGTCCAGGGGAATCCCAAGCCGGCCATCGCCTTGGCCGTGCGTCTGCTCGGCATGGGACGCGACGACGAGGAGACCGTGAGCCTGCTGCGCAGCATCCGCGATCTCGTCAACCCCGAGCAGCTTAGCCGAGGCCTCATCGCCCGGCTCCGCGCAAGCGCCAACCCCGAGCGCCATTCGCCGCCGCTCCTCCTCGCGGTGGGCGAGCTGATCGCGATGGCGGGCCTCCTCGAGCCGGAGGACCTGCCGATCCTCCAGCGCCTGCACGAAAGCTTCCCCCGCAATGTGCGAGTGCTCCGCCGGCTCGCGGAATGCCTCACGCTCGCCGGCCATCACGAGGCCGCCGCCGAGTTCTATGTCGAACTCATCGAAGACAATCGCGACGACGACGAGTTGATCCTCCAGATGGCCAAGACCAGCGCCCGCCTGGGCCGCCGATCCAGGAGCGACCTGCGCGTCGCCCAGCGCGCCGTGCATCTCGAGCCCGACAATCCCGAGCTGATCCTCCACCTTGCCGCCATCGAACTCGATACCGGCCAGTTCCCCGATGCGATCCGCCGCCTCGACACGATTCTTCGCCAGGACCCAGACCTGCACCCGCGCATCATGAATCTGCTCGAGCGCTACAAGCGCCTGAGCACCGAGCAGGGCGAGCTTGGACTCCTCTTCGCGCGGCTCCACATCCGCGCGGGGCGCGCGGACCAGGCGATGGCAGTCCTCGGCCGGCTCCAGCAGAACTACCAGAAGTACCTTGGCGAATTGCTCTCCTGCTATACGGAGATCATCGCCATCGGCCTTACCACGCCGCGCCCCTATGTGGAGCGGGCGGTGCTCTATCGCCTGAGCGGCTGCGTGGACGAGGCGGTGGAGGACATGGCCGCGGCGCATCGACTCGCGCCCGATAATATGGACATCCTGGGGGAGTACGCCGACACCCTGCGCCAGAAACTCCATACACAGGACCACGTCGATGCCTCCACCGCGGTGCGCTGCGGGGAACTCTTCATGGAGGCCGGCGACGACGAGGGTGCCTTCGAGATGGCCGATCTGGCGCTGGGTGCGAACCCCCACGACCAAGCCGCGCTCCATCTCCTCGCCCGCCTGCAGCTCAACGCGGGTTCGCTCCACAACTGCTGGGACACGCTCAAGAAGCTCCCCGCGCGGGAAAGCGCGATGGGGATGCTCCAGGAACTCGCGCGCGCCTTCGCCGAACAGGAGGAACATGGACTTGCCGTGGACGTCACCACCGAGGCGATCCAGATCGCGGGGCCCCAGACCGACCTCCTCCAGCAACTCCGCACGCTCTATCAGGAGCAGGCCCGTAGCTCGGAGGGCGCCCACCAGCGTCAGCGCATCCTCGGTGCCCTCTCCGAGCGGGCACAGGACCGATACGAGCTGCGCGAGCAGCTCGGCAGTGGCTCCATGGGCATCGTGTACAAGGCCTATGACCGCGAGCTGGACGAGATCGTGGTGCTCAAGATCATGCCGGAGCACTTCGCGCGCGACTCAGAGGCGCTGGCCCGCTTCCGCAACGAGGCCAAGGCCGCCCGCAAGCTTGCCCACCCCAATATCTGCCGCATCCACGACATCGGCGAGGAGTCGGGCCGCAAGCACATCAGCATGGAATACGTCGCCGGCGGCGACCTTCGCCAGTACCTGCGGGACCGCGGCGGCAAATTGCCCCAGAAAGAGGCCATTGCCATCGCCCGGGAGGTCGCCCTCGCCCTCGCCCACGCCCACGAGGAGGGCGTCCTGCATCGCGACATCAAGGCCGCCAACATCATGCTGACGGGATCGGGCCGCGTGAAGCTGAGCGACTTCGGAATCGCCTCGCTGCTGCAAGCCGCCAACCGATCCGTCGGCGCATCCGACGCCAGCACCAGCGTCATCGGCACGCCACTCTACATGAGCCCGGAGCAGTTCGACGGCGAATACCTAACAAAGGCGTCCGACCTTTATTCCTTCGGGGTGCTGCTGTACGAGATGCTTTCGGGATCGCCGCCTTTCACGCGGGGCTCGATCGCCTATCACCACCGCTTCACGCCCCCCCCGCCGATTCCCAATGTGCCCGCATCGCTGTGGGCGGTCATTGAGAAGCTCCTCTCCAAGAAGGCCGCCCAGCGCTACCAGTCCGCGGAGGAAGTGATCGCGGCCCTGGACGAGTTCCGATAGGTCCTTCGATCGGCGTGTATAGACAATGCGGGCCGGGATCAGTCCCGGCCCGCCTTGCAGCAATCAGGTCCGCGCGCTTCAGCCTCAGCGAGGCTCGCTGCCCTGAACAGAGAGCGCCGGCGCGCCCGAGTGGCTTGCCGCGGGATGCGCAGGCACCATCGAGTCGAAGCCCCCGCCGTCCCAGCTCGCCCGCGGATAGGCCTCGTTCCCATGCTCGGCCACATCGAGTCCCGCGAGTTCTTCCTCTTCGGAGACGCGGAGCTGGCCAATGGCCTTCAGCATAAGGAACAGGACCAGGCAGGTTGGGAACACCCAAATGAACGCCGCGCCAACGCCGATGAGCTGCGTGACGAGGCTGGCGTTTGCGCTGGAGAATCCCGGCAGCGCCAACGCCAACGTCCCCCACACGCCGCAGACGCCGTGGACGCTGACGGCGCCCACCGGATCGTCGATCTTCAGGACGCGCTCGATAAAGAGCACCGAGCAAACCACTAGCAGGCCCGCCACCAGCCCCACCACGATCGACATCGCCGGGTACATCACGTCGCAGCCGGCGGTGATTCCCACCAAGCCCGCCAGAATCCCGTTCAGCGTCAGGCCAGTCTCGGGCTTCGTGAAGAAAATCCATGTGGCGATCATGGCGCCAAACGCGCCCGCCGCGCCCGAAAGCAGCGTGTTCACGCAAATGATGCCGATCACCGGATTCGCGCCGTCAGTCGAGGAGCCCGCGTTGAATCCAAACCAGCCGAAGAACAGGATAAAGGTGCCCAGAGCGGCCAAGGGCATCGAGTGCCCGGGAATCGCGTGGGCGCGGCCGTCGCGGCCAAACTTGCCGATGCGTGGTCCCAGCACGATGGCGCCGGCCAACGCGGCCCATCCGCCCACCGAGTGAACCACCGTGGAACCGGCGTAGTCCAGGAAGCCCATCTTGCCAAGCCATCCCCCCGCCGCGTCGGCCCCGAGCAGCAGGTTGCCCCACGCCCATTTGCCAAACACCGGATAGATCACAAGGCAGATGAACGCGGCGTAGATGATGTAGCCGGTGAACTTGGTCCGCTCTGCCATCGCACCGGAAACGATCGTGGCGGCGGTGGCGGCGAAGACGACCTGGAAAACGAAGAATATATACAACCAGGCGGAGTGGATGCCCTCGGGCGCGCCGCCCAAGCCAAAGAGCGTCGTGCCGAAAATGCCGTTGGATGAGGCGCCGAACATCAAGCCGAAGCCGACGAGGAAGAACGTCAAGGCGCCGATGCAGAAATCCATCGTGTTCTTCATGATGATATTGCACACGTTTTTCGCGCGGACAAAGCCCGACTCCACCAGGAGGAATCCCGCCTGCATGAAGAACACCAGAAATGCCGCTATCAACGTCCACATCATTGCCGCGGACGAGGGCACCGCAGGTTCCTCGACCGCCGCCACTACCGCCGCGGTTGCATCCGCAGCCGCATCCTGGCCCATCGCCGCCACCGTCAGCATGGCGGAAAAGCCCACCAATCCCCAGCAAAGCGTTTTCCGGAATCTCGTCGTCATGTCCTGTGGTCTCCTGCCGCGTGATCGGTTGGATTGTGCGCCGATATAAGGGCAATACGTGACGCCTCCGTGGCTGAATCGCAAACCGATTCTCCCGGAAGGCGGAACTCCGGCCCGGCGCCTTCCGACTTGGACCGTTGAACCCATTGGGTTTGGAAAGGCCGTCTTCCCCTCACCGTGCAGGGATTCCTGACCCTGTAGTGTACATCGTGGACAAATAAGGCCATCCTGAAATCCGACACAAAGCGCCGATTCCAAACGATTTGGCACCAATGGCCGCCATTTACATCCCGCAATATGGCCTAAAATGCCCAGCGCTCCGCAAGGCGATCTACCAAGGCGAAAGGGCTTTAGCAGAATCAACGGATACCGGGACTGATCGGAGCCTCCTACAGAGGCTTCAGGTAGGGGAGAAGCGCCTTGCGGTTAAAGTCCTCACGCATGGCCCACATGTAGGCATCCAAATAGAAATGAACAAATCCCGAGCCAATCACCATCCCCGTGGCGATCGCGATCAGCGACTGATGCCCGGTGGAGGCGCTGAAGTAGAAGAAGCCCACCAACCCTCCCGTAAACAGCAGGGAAAAGGCAAACAGGGCCCAGATTCCATTGAAGGGAAGGCGACCAAAAATTAGCTCTGCACGACCCGCTGGCGCCTCACCCCCCCCGTGTGCAGAGGGCATCATCGCGGGATACTTGTGAAAGTGCACCAGCATCACGATGGCGATGTACTGGGTGTAGTGGGCCACCAAGCCAAACTGAGCGTGGGAGAACATCAGGAAATTGGGCTCCGGACTAAACACCGTGAAGAAAAGCGGGAGGGGGAACGTTAGCGATGTAAAGACCATCGCCGCATGGGGCCAACTCGCAAACTTGCTGGCCCACAACGACCTCGCCCGTGCCACAACCATGTGCACCATTGCCCAAACCCAATATGCCACCAGTGGAATCAGGAGCCAGTGCCAAAATCCCAACTCCCTGACTGGGGAGAGGAACATCGGATAGTCCGAAAACACCCACCCCATGCTGTAGAGCAGCAGCGCATTAGCATAGATCGCGTGGTTGTCGATATCGCGCTCCCGGTGGTCAAATAGTCCGAACTTGTGCCGATAGAACCCGGCAAAACCAATGTTTTGACGTGTCACATGATAGGAGACCCAGATAAATGCGATCGCCAGCGTAAAATCGAAGCGGGGCACCGCCGGATTCATGTAGGCAAAGTACTCCGTGATGCTGATGCCCATGCCACCCAGAAAGACCACTGCGGGACCGATGAAGTATATCTTATAATGGCGCCGATAGTGGGCCAGATTCTGACGGTCGAAGTAGAAAAAGAACGTTCCGCAGGTATGAAAAACGGCAAAGCACAGCAAAAAGGCATTCAGCGCCGAATGCACCATCCCATTTCCCCCGAAGACGAGAAAGGCGCCGACATACAGGATGGAAAAAATGGTTGGAAAAACAAAGAACATCGCGTCGAATGCGGCGCCCCCAATCCACTTCACCGGTGCAGGGCGCTCGGCCCCCTGAAACGGCGATTGCGCTGTGATGCTGGATAGTGGAGCGGCGCTCATTGGTGCTCAAGTAGTGGGGAAAGGAGGGCGCCCGGAGTGTCCGGAGGCGCGCTTTAATGAGAGCGACCAACCCCGCTTTCTGTCAACCGCAAAGCCCTCGCCACAAGTGGGTACATCATCACCTTCATCCCCTCCCACCACCCCCCTCCCAAGAGCCCCACGCCCTCGGCCCCCAATTCGGAACCAATCCACGGTGACACCACCGGTGTTCACTGGGACGCCCATTGGTTCTGCCGCGCTGACGGTGATTGCAAGGAGCGTCTCATCGTCCGCATAGCCGGATGGCTTCCCCCGGTACGGATTTGACGAGTACTGGCAGAAACCGAAGCCCCCCGGGCACGCAGGGGGACTTCGAGGGGAATCCGATGTGCTTGCGATCCTACTCCACAGTATCCGAAACCGATCCCGACACCGTGGCGCCCTCTGGTGGAGGAACAACCTTGAAGCCCGCCTTGCCGCTGACAAGCACCCGCTCGAAGAAGGACAGCCCCGCTTGATAGTATCGCCTACCCCCCGCCATCACCGTCGCGAAATCCGGGGGCAGGCTAAGCACCAGGGCGCCGACCGGTGCCGGCACCTCGGCCATGCTCGCGCCGTTCTCAATATAGAACCGGCCATCGGCGTAGTAGAAGAACTCGTCGCCCACGGCGATCAGCTTCATCCCTTCCCGCTGGGGGGGCACATCCACCACCGCCGCCGCCGACTGCGAGGCAAAGAGGCTTTCGGACATCTTCTCAGGCGTCATGCTGTTGGGTTGCTGGTTGGCCGTCTGGACGTTGTTGGTTGTTGGCGTCTTGGGAACATAGGGAACGCGGGCGTCGCGCGCGCGCTGGGCGCTCTCCTCCCGGGCCTTCAGCTTCCGCTCTTGAACTTCGCGGCGTTCGGCCTCTTTCTTCAGGCGGCGCTGGTCCCGCTGGAGGTCGTTCTCGCTGACATAGGGGATCGATCCCCGGTCCACGATGCTGCCATAGCTCCGGCTTGGTCCGTCGTAGAACGTAGTCTGTGCCGATATGGAGCCACCAGCCAGCGACAGGGACACCGCCGCCGCCAACCCCATCGCGCGAGATGCCTGCTGGGGTTTCATCACTTGGTCTCCTTCCCCGCCTTGGAACGGGAAGCGAAGGGGATCTCCTCCGCATCCTTCGGTGGATTCAAGGTGAATGCCCCCGGCGCGATGGATCCGGGCGTTTCCACCTGCTGGATCAACATCGTGTAGCGCGGCTCGCCATAAAGATTCTTGTAGTGAATCTGCACCTTGCGCGGCGTTGGTACCTCGCCCTCGCGGATCCAGACCTGCCAGTCCATCTCCGCAGTGGTGAAGGCAATGTGGTGGCAGGGTTCGTCGAGCACCCGGTGAATGCCCAGGTACTTGCCGCTTTCCACCCGGGTGAGAAGGCCGGACCCAAGCCCCTCGCGCGCGAGATCCGCCGCCGGGCGGGTGACTCCATAGCGCTTGGACATGTCGTCGAGCATCGCGTTGATGGAGGGTGCTGTTTCCGTCTTGGCATAGAGGTTCTCGAGCGGCAGCGAAATCGTGATGGTCTTGCCGTCATAGACGACCGTTTCGCGCTCAAGGTCCCCCACCACGTCCATCCGCAACTTGTCGGGCCGCTGCACCGTCACGGTGCGCTTGTGGGAGAAGGTTTGCATGCTGCCATCCTCCTCTTCCCGGTCCACCGTGTCCTGGATCAAGAACCGCAGACGCGGCTGGGAATCGAGGTAGGAGCTCATCCAGCCAACCACTTCCCGGGCCTTGGGCTCCACCGCGCCCGGGCTCGCGGCCGCGACGGCCGTCGGGGCCGGTGCCGCGGGGGCATCCTGCGCCGTCAAAGGCCGCCCGCCGAGCATCGCGCACGCAGCAAGGGCCGGGATGGAAAGTGCCTTCCAGTCTATCTTCCTCATGTTGTCTCCAGTTTCGTGGACGAATAGTCGATCTCGCAGCACCTGATCACTCCCCGCTCCGGCTACCAGCTTCGGCGGAAGAGGGGGACGATTCGCCCCCCACTCGAAATCATTTGTCGGCCAGAAGTGCCTGCGCGGCAACAGGAGATGCCCTTACTCCTATCGCTTCGATGTGATCTCAAATGTGTCAATGGCCCTGCTTATCGTATTGATCGCCGCCCCGCTGATTCCGTCCGGACGAATCTCGATGGCCAGAAACGTCTCAAGCGCATCGTACTGTGTCAGGCGATCTTGATCTTCGGGCCAGTTTTCCCGGTCCACCCGACCGCTGGCCCCCTGAACGATGGCGACTGTGGTGCTCCCGGGAATCCTGCGGCGCTCATAGACGTGATTGTGACCCGAGATCAGCATGTCGAAGGGCCGCGCGCCACTGGTCGCTTTATCGATGATGTCCACTATCCCCGGCGAGCCGCCGTGTGCGATCTTTGAGGCATAGGGAGGGTGGTGGGTGATGCAGAGGAGCCACTTCGAGGTGTCTTGCATCAGCTCCTCCGCCAGCCAGCGCTGTTGCTCTGGATCGCCCTGAATCGTTTCGCTGTCGAGCATATAGAGCGAATACAGCCCGCCATCACCGGCGATGCGATAATAGTTCTTCCCCCCCATGCCCAGCCGTGGGTCCGCCATCTGGGGAATCGCCTGCTTGTTTCCATAGTCATGATTGCCCAATACCGCATTGACGGGAATCCCGGCAGCGAAGATCTTGGCAAGGGGACGGAAGAGTTTCTCCTCGGATGCCTCGGGGTAGGACCCCTCGCTGTAGATGTTGTCGCCCAGAAGGATAAGCGCTTCGATGCCCTCGGCCGAGTGCCAGCGGGCAACGATTCCAGCGAGGCTGCGTTGGGCACCACTCCCACGGCCTGCGTCTCCCATAAGGGCGAGGCGGGCCCCCGTGCGCGGCGCAGGGCTATCCGAAGCGAACCCGTGCCATACGGTCTCAGTGCGGGAGGAGCCTTTCGCCCCGCTAGCGCGCCCTTGATCGCAGGCGAAGAGCGATAGAACACCGATGAGGGCCAGACACCATACAACTCTCATGAGTTTCTGGCTCCTTGCTGCGGGGAGTCATTGTTCCAAGGTACTCAAATTGCCGAGCGAGATGCAGGCCACTACGCCTTGGTGACCCGCCCCCGCCCCGGCGCTCGTCCCGCCATCGCGTTCCGCGTGTCCAGAATCAGGCGCGCGCGTGCCCCCAGCGCATCGTAGTCGATGGACGAGTGATTCGTCGAGATCACCACCGCGTCGTAGTCCCCCGCGCTGGAGAGGGACACGCTCTCTCGCCCCGCCAGATGGGCATACTCGCGTGTCTGCTTCACCACCGGGATGTGGTCGTCGTGATAGTCCACCTTCGCGCCGCGCTCCTCCAGCAATTCGATCAGCTTGAGCGACGGGCTCTCGCGCAGGTCGTCCACGTCCTTCTTGTAGGCCAGACCCACCAGCAAGAGGCGGCTTCCGCGAAGCGCCTTCCCGTCCTCGTTCAGCTCCTCCATCAGGCGGGCCACCACATAATAGGGCATCGAGGAATTGATCTCGCCGGCGAGCTCGATGAACTTGGTCGGCATGTCGAACTCGCGCGCCTTCCACGTCAGGTAGAAGGGGTCGATGGGGATGCAGTGCCCGCCAAGGCCCGGGCCCGGGTAGAACGGCATGTAGCCAAAGGGCTTGGTGGATGCCGCGCGGATCACCTCCCAGATGTCGATGTCCATGCGGTGAAAGACCATCTTCAACTCGTTCACCATCGCGATATTCACGCAGCGGAAGATATTCTCCACCAGCTTGGTGGCCTCCGCGGCCTGGGTACTGCTGACGGAGACGATCTTCTCCACGATGGCGCCATAGAGCGCCTCCGCGATGGCCAGCGCCTCGGGCGTCTGCCCGCCGACAACCTTGGGAATCGTGGCCGTGGTGTATTGCTTGTTGTTGGGATCCTCGCGCTCGGGCGAATACGCCACGAAGAAATCCACGCCGGACTTCAGGCCGGAGAGCCGCTCCAGAATCGGCACCATGATTTCCTCCGTGGTGCCGGGATAGGTGGTCGATTCCAGCGACACGAGTTGACCCCGGCGCAGGAACTTGCCCACCGACTCCGATGTGCGCTCGATGTACGTCATGTCCGGCTCGCGGTTCCGCGTCAGCGGCGTCGGAATGCACAGGATCAGCGCGTCGCACTCCGCCGCGGCGGAGAAGTCCTGCGTCGCGCGGAACTTGCCGCCGCGAATGACAGCGGCGATGCGCTCTCCCGGCAGGTATTCGATGTAGGACTTCCCCGCGTGCAGTGCCTCGATCTTGCGCGAATCGATGTCCAGCCCCACCACTGGGAAACCCTTTTCCCCGAAGTGCAGGATCAACGGCAACCCCACGTACCCCAAGCCAACCACGCCCACCACGGCCTCGCGGCGTTCGATGCGCTGAAGGAATTTTTCGGTCAGGACCTGAGTGTCGGACATGGGAACTCGCGTGTTTGGGATGATGCGCCAGCGTGGTCTGAGGGGCGGCGGGGTGGCAACGGGGGATTGATTGACAGATTGGCGTTCCCATCGCTTTCCCTTTGCCAGCCCTCGGTGGCGCGTTCCATGCTCTTTCCCGCTTGGGCAGGCCGGGGTGAATCAATCCCCGCGGCCCGGCCGGAAGGGTTTCCTTGAGCGTCTTCGACCGTCCCTACAAGCGCCTGTTCAACACGCTCGTTTCCACGGGAGACAAGTTGCTTGGGAATTCGCGCGTTCTGGCGAGGCCGTTGCGCATCCATATCGAGGTCAACGACCTCTGCAACCTCAAGTGCCCCCATTGCCCGCGCGAAAACCCCGACATCCCCAAGAACACCGGCCACATCCCGCTGGAGGCGGTGAAGAATCTCGTCCCCTGGTTTGAGACCGCCACCTACGTTGGCCTCGCGGGAAACGGCGAGCCGTTTCTGCATCCCGATATCATCGAGATCCTCCGGGTCATTACCGGCGCGGGTGCGACGCCGTCCGTCATCAGCAACGCGACGCTGTGGAAGAAGCTCGACATGATCGACAAGATCGCGGGCATCGGGCCGATGCTGCTGATGGTCAGCGTGGACGGCGGCACCAAGGAGACCTTCGAGAAGTGGCGCCTGCGGGCGAACTTCGACGAGGTGCGCGAAAACCTCCGCGCTCTTCGCGAAGCCAAGGCCCGAAAGGGCACCGTGTTCCCCATCGTGAATTTCATCTCCTGCCTGATGAAGGAAACCATCGGCGAGGTGGAGCAGATCGTGGACGTGGCCGCGGAGGCCGACGCCAAGGTGATCATCTTCCAGAACATGTATCCCTACAACAAGCTGATGGAGGAAAACCGCGTCCGCGACATGGACGAGTGCCGCCGCGCCATCGCCCGCGCCCGCAAGCGCGCCGAGCCCCACGGCATCCGGATCGACTGGCTCCCGATGAGCGAGGACGTGGATACGCGCGGCACCGAGGGCGGCGCCTACGGCTCCATCACCAGCGAGGACGCCGAGAAGCACCTCTCCGCCAATGGCAACGGCCACCATCACGAGAGCGGCGCGCGTGAGCACTACCACTGCGACTCCATCATGCACCAGATTCACGTGACGGTGCAGGGCAAGATCAAGTATTGCTGCTTCTGGACCGAGGGCGAAATCGGCGACCTAAAGACAGACGATTTCGGCGACCTATGGAACGGGGAGAAGTGGCAGCAGCTCCGCCGCGACCTGAAGCAGGGCAACAAGCCCAAGTCGTGCGAGGGGTGCCACAACCTCGTCGTGCATAGCCCGCGCAATATCGTCCGGGCCGGAATGAAGGATATGAAAGACCTCTGGGGACAATAGCGAAACGATGACCCGCAAGCCACGCATCGGCGTTACCACCAACTTCAAGCACGAGGAAGTTTACTGCGGCGTGCCGCGCATCGACCTCGCCACCAACTACACCGACGCCGTCGCGGCGGCGGGCGGCGTCCCGATGCCCCTTGTCGATCACGGCGCCGATTCCGCCGCCAGCTATATCGAGATGATCGATGGCCTTCTCCTCACCGGCGGACCCGACATCGATCCCGCGCGCTATGGCGCGGAGCCGCACCTCAAGTGCAAGCTGGTCCACCCGCGCCGCGAGAACTTCGAGGCCGAGTTGACGCGCCTCGCCATCGAGCGCGGCGTGCCGATCCTCGGAATCTGCCTCGGGCACCAAACGATCAATGTGGCGCTGGGCGGAACGCTGATCCAGCACCTTCCGGACTCGGTGCCGGGCTACCCGCTGGAGCACGCGGGCGACGGCAAGAATCCGATGCCGCGCCACGGCGTCGCGCTGGATCCGGCATCGCGCCTCGCCGCCGTGCTCGGCACTCACGCGGTGGAAGTCACCACCAGCCACCACCAGGCCGTTGACCGCGTTGGCCGCGACCTCCGCGTCGTCGCCCACGCCCCCGACGGCGTCATCGAGGCGATGGAAAGCGCCGACGGCGACCAGGTCGTCGTCGTCCAGTGGCACCCCGAGTTCCTCGCGGCGGAGTCGGATGTGCACCGCCGGTTGTTCGAGGATTTGGTGGAAAGGGCGCAGCGACGCGCCCAAGCCTAGCGCTCCCTGCGCCCGTCAAGCCCGCGAAAGAGTTCCGGCCAACTCACAACCAGCTCCGAAAGCAATCCCTCCGCACAAAGCTGAGGCCCACTGGAACTGGCAATTCGTCCCCCAGCCGTATACACGTCGATCACGCGTCGGCGCGGATCGACGATCCACACTTGCTCCGTTCCATAGTCAAGATACCAGGCGCGCTTCTGCCCGATCTCGCTGGCTGAGTTGGAGGGCGACAACACTTCCACCGCGACGATGGGAGAACCAGCCACCCAGGTGTCGGTCGTCTCAGCGGACAACGTGAATACGGCGACGTCGGGAGATACAAGGATCGCCGGATCGATCGAAAGGGTGAAACCGGCCCCCTCGATGGAAACGAAAAGGTCTTCCCTTGCACAGAGATGCCTCTCCATCATTCCGCCAAGGCGGCTTGATACGATGCTGTGAAGCCAGTTCGATGGACTCATCTCGATCAATTCTCCCTCCCATAATTCCGCCCGCTTCAGGTGCGCGAACTCGGGGCCATAGAGTTCCTCCGGCGTGACAAGGCGAGCTTTTGCCTGGGCGGCGGACATGGTTATTCCTCCAGATCGTCCTCGAAGATTTCGGCCAGCGGAAACGCCAAGCCATCGAGGACGCCCTCGCAAGTTACCGCGCCCGCGGTGATCGTCATGCCGCGCCCGTCGGCGAAATACACCTCCAAAGTCTTGCGACGCGGGTCCACGATCCACACCTGCTCCGCGCCGTACTTCAGGTACCACTGGCGCTTCTTTGTCATCTCGCTGCGCGAGTTGGAGGGGGAGAGGACTTCCACGGCTACGATGGGGGCGCCAGCGATCCACGGGGGGCGGCCACTGCGTCGATATACCGATACGTCAGGGGAGAGGAGTAGCGGCGGATCCTCTCGAAGCAGAAAGCCGATGCTCTCCGGCCCGACTCTAAGATTTCTGTCTCGTCCGAGGTGCTGGCGAATAAGTACGATGATTTCGGTGACGACAGAACCGTGGTCACCACTCGATGGGCTCATTTCAATCAGTTCTCCATCCCAAAGCTCGGCCCGCTTCAGGTGCGCGAACTCGGGGCCATACAGTTCCTCCGGCGTAACGAGGCGTATTTTAGTCTGGGCGGCGGACATGGGCGGTGCTCCCGGGCGATCACCGGATAGTCAGCACATCGGGCGCGAACCCGGCAAGGGCGAATGGCGGGCCGGGGGAACTCCTCAGTGCAATTGCCAGTCGTCCACCGCTGCCGAGGGGATCCAATCAACGCCGCCGATGGCGAAGTTGTCCACCCGCGCCTCGGCGAGATTGAAGGTCCCCATCCTGACCCAGCCCACCCGCTGGGCGTTGTCGGGTACCGTCCAATTCACGACCGGCGTGCCGGAGCCGTTCTTGTAGATCCGGTACTCAAGCTGAGCGGGGCGCGCGATCACCGACACGCGGAAGGTGTCACCTGTTGCGATGCCGATCACCTGGTTGAAGGTGTTGATCTGGCCCCACTGGTTTGTGCGGCGAAGAACCACGCGGTTCTGGCGCGCGGCGTCGGAGACGCTGGTGAAGAACGTGAGCGAGTAGCCGAGCGAGCCCTCGCGGATGCGGAAGTCGAAGTTCGACTCCGCCGTGTTGGCGGAACCCGTCGCGCGATTCGCATTCGTCACGGTGAAGTCCAGCTCCGCGCGGAAGTCGCCATACACATAGCCCGCCGTGCGCAGCGTCGCGCCGCCGTCGGTCCCCGAGCCCAGCAGGCGCACCGAGCCACCCGATGCCGACGCCGATCCGGCTGCGGTCGTCTCAACGCGCCAGTGGGGGAGCGGCGCGGCGGAGTCGAGCGACGCAAAGGCGTCCTCCCACCACTTCGCCGCATGATCGATGGCCCCGCCTCCGCCCGCCATGCTGCCGCGCGGATAGTTCTGCGCCGCGGCAGCCTGGAAACCATACCACGGGTTCACGCTGGCGTTGGTGGAGGCGATGGACGACTTCTGGCGCAGCAGCGAGTAGTCCAGCCAACCGCCGCCAATCGTGTCGTGGAACACGAACCACATCGCGCCCGCGATATTGTGATTCGCCAAACCGGGCCACGCGCCGCCGGTTCCCGTGTTCCAGTTGTGGAGCGCCTGGTACGAGGCCTGGGCGAATTGAGCGCCGATGGCCGACTCGGTCGCGTTGGGCATGTGCTTGTTGAACTCGGTGATGAACACCGGGCGATCGTTCAGGCCAAACTGGTCGATGATCATCAACTGCTCGCGGATGTCCTGCATGAATCCATCCGCGCCAAAGTTGCTTCCGCCGGGCTGCGCATAGGCGTGCAGCCCAAAGCCGTCGATCTTGCCGCGATCGCCCACGGGCACTGCCTCGATCTGGCGCCAGAGGAACTCGTTGCCGTCCATGTATCGCACGCCCGGCGACGCGTTGCCCGGCGAGTTGGGCTGCATCAGTGCGATCTGCCGCGGGGGCGCGAAGTTCGGCGTCACCGTGTGGATCGCGTCGCGGACGGCAAGGTAGGTCGCCGCATACTGCGCGGGCGTCGGCTCCCAGGCGATGTTGTAGGCGCTGGCCCCCGTGTTCCAACGGTTGTTCTCGATCGTGCCCGCGATGTTGATCTCGTTCCCCACCTGCCAGATGCGCGCATGGTTGGCGTGGGTCGTCGCGGCTGCCGCCGCGGCGCTGGCAAAGTTCGCCAGCGTGAAGGGGTCGTTGTTGGGGCTCCCCACCGACTCGAAAAAGGGGACATTGCGCCCCCAGTTCGGCTGAAGCCGATAGATCAGCGAATGCCCCTTCCCTCCGCCCGTCACGCGCGCGTTGTGGCCGCCCGCGCCAAAGCCCGAAAACCACTCCGGGCTCATCCAGATGTCGCGCTGCCCCGCCGGCGAGAGGTTGTCTAAGTGGTTGATCTCCAGCGCCCACACCTCGCGCCCCGGGGCCATCGCCTCCACATCGTCGGCCGTGGGCGCGTTGGACGCGCTGGGGTCCGTGTCGCCGTACCAGTGTACCCCATAGAGGGAATTCGCGTCGTTGAGCTGGGCATTGGCAGGACCCCCCAACACGGCGATCAAGAGGAGCGGCAGGACGGTGCAGATCTTCATCATGGAGGTGGGGCCATGCGAGGTGGTATCAGAGACTCATGCAGCCGCTTACGTCCCCACCCGGCACGGAGCCAGAGAAATATCGCAATCCGCCCGGTCGATAGCCGCCGAGAGGCACGATGCTCCGCCGCTCCGCCCTACCCCTCCGCGAACAACGCCGCCGTGAATTGCTCCGGGTCGAAATCCCGCAGATCGTCGATTCCCTCGCCCACGCCGATCAAGGTGACCGGCACATCGAACTGGTCGCGGATCGTGATGAGGATGCCGCCCTTGGCGGTGCCGTCGAGCTTTGTCATCACGAGGCCCGTCAGCGGAGTCGCCTGGGAGAAGATCTTCACCTGCTGCACGGCGTTCTGGCCCGTGGTGGCGTCGAGCACGAGGAGTGTTTCGTGGGGCGCGCCGGGGATGATCTTCCCCATCACGCGGGCCACCTTGCCCAACTCGTCCATGAGTGACGCCTTGTTGTGGAGGCGGCCCGCGGTGTCGATGAACACCACGTCGATGCCGCGCGCCTTGGCGGTCTGAAGCGCGTCGAAGGCGAGGCCGCTGGGATCGGCGCCCGCGTTCCCTCGGACGAAATCGCTGCCGGTGCGCTGGGCCCAGATTTCCAGCTGCTCCACCGCCGCCGCGCGGAAGGTGTCGCCCGCCACCAGCATGGTCTTCAGCCCCGCGTCGCGGCAGCGCTTGGCCATCTTGCCGATCGTCGTCGTCTTGCCGACGCCGTTTACGCCGATTACCGTCACCACATAGGGCCCGCCGTCGGCGTTCTTCGGCTCGAAGGTCCGCGCGCTCCCCACGAAGACTTCGCGGAGCACTTCCTTGAAGAGCGTCATGATCGGCTCGGCGCCCTCGATGTTCTCCGCGCGGGCGCGCTTCTTCATCTTGTCCACGATCTTGATCGCTGTCTCCATCGAGACATCGGAGGCGATCAGGATTTCCTCCAGCTTCTCCGTCGTCTCCTCGTCGAGCCGACCGCTGAGCCCGACCACGGCGCGGATCGAGGAGATGAAGCTGCCCGAGCCCCGCACCAACCGCTCGCGAAGTCGCTCGAACCAGTTCTTGGCCGGAATGGCGGGCAACGCGATCGATGTTTCCGTGGGAGCATCGGGCGCGACGGGCGCATCGGCGGGGGGCCTTTCCTTGCCGCCAAAGAAACGCGTGAAGATCCCGCCTTTCTTTACTGGCGGTACCGACTCTGCGCCGGGCAACTGGTCGAATCCGGGGGGACCGCTTACATCCCGGGGTGGGATGCCGGGCGCCGCGACGGGCGACGATGCAACGGGACCATCCTCCGGCGGGGGCTCCACATGCTTCTCTTCAAAGAGCCTGCTGAAGAATCCCGGCTTTCGCGGTTTCTGGTCTGGCTGTTCGCTGCTCAAGGGGATGCGGCCTCTCTCCATTGAATCCTCCGCCGACGGGCGGTATCGTCGCGGGCGAGCGGCGCGAGCCTCAAGCGCGTTTCTCAGCGGAAGCCCTTGGCGACCGCCTCGCGGAAATCCTCCAGATCCCTCCCGAGCGCCCCCATCAACTCCACGATCTCCGCGTCGTTGCCGGACTCAGCCGCCTTCTCCAGGGCCAGCGCCGTGCGGCCAATGACGCCGGCGGAGATGCTGTTGGCGCCGCCCTTCAGCTTGTGCGCCGCGCGCTTGAACTGCGCAGGGTCGGTGCCGATTGTCTTGCGCAGCTCGGCGATCTGCTGCGGTGCGTCCTTGATGAAGATTTCCACCACCTCGCGGGCCAGTTCGTGGTCGCCGCCAAGGCGTGCCAGCAGTGACGCCTCGTCGAACGCCTTCATTGGCCGCGGCGTCGGCGAAGATAGGGGCGCCCTGATCGCTCCATCGACAACGAAGAGATCGGGGATGGCGCGCATGATCGCCGCGCGGACTTCCTCCGGCGAAATCGGCTTGGTCAGATAGTCGTCCATCCCGCTCGCGAGCGCCTTCTCGCGGTCGCCACGCATGGCGTGGGCCGTCAGCGCCACGATGGGGATGCGGCGCGCGGTGCCGACTTCGCGGCGGCGGATCACGGCGGTCGCCTCCAGTCCGTCCATGTCGGGCATCTGAACGTCCATCAGCACCACGTCATAGGGAACCTTCGCCACTGCCTCCGCGGCCTCGCGTCCGCTGGAAACGGCGTCGGCGCGAAAGCCGAGCCTGGTCAGCACGCCGACTGCCACGCGCTGGTTGGTGATGTTGTCCTCCGCCACCAGAACGCGGATCGGACGGATGCTGCGGGGATGCAGGAGTTCCCGCGGATCGGGCAAAGTGATGGGCGTGTCGGCGAGCAGCGCCTCCGCGGCGCGACGCTCCAGCAGCGGAACCTTGAACCAGAAGATCGATCCCTCGCCTTCCACGCTGTGGACGCCGATGGTGCCTCCCATGGCCTCCACAATCTTGCGAGAGATCACCAGTCCAAGGCCGGTGCCGCCGTGCTTGCGCGTGCTGGAGGAGTCCACTTGAGAGAATGGTTGGAAGAGCTTCCCCAGCATGTTCTGGGCGATTCCGGGGCCCGTGTCCTCCACCTCGAATCGCAGCACCGCCGTGTCGCCGCGCGACTCGGTCAGGCCGATCTGCAATTTGACGCGCCCGTCCTCCGGCGTGAACTTCACCGCGTTGGCGACCAGGTTGATCAGCACCTGGCGCAACCGCCCCGAGTCGCCCATCAACCCATAGGGTACGCCGGAGTTGTATTGCAGCGACAGGCCGATCCGCTTGTCCGCCGCCGCCGCGTCCACCAAGTCAACCACGTCGTCCACCAGGCGGCGCAGGTCGAAATCCGACGGCAGCAGGTCGATGCGCCCCGCCTCGATCTTGGAGAAATCCAGAATGTCGTTCACGATCGCGAGAAGCGCCTGGGCGCTCTCCCGAACCGTCTGCGCGTAGTCGCGCTGTTCCTCGGAGAGGCTCGTGTCCAGCAGGAACCCCGTCATGCCAATGATGCCGTTGAGGGGCGTGCGGACCTCGTGGCTGACGTTGGCGAGGAACTCCGATTTGGCCTGGGCGGCTGCCTCGGCGGTTTCCTTGGCAAGGACCAACGCCTCCTCCGTCTTGCGTTGCTTGGTGATGTCGCGGCCCACGGATTGGAACTCGGCCAGGCGGCCCTGCTCGTCGAAGACGCCGCGGTCTGTCCACTGTTGCCAGCGGATTTCTCCGCCGATCAGGACTCGGTATTCGCAGGTGGATGAGGGATGATCGGGTGTGAGCGCGAGCAGGTTCTCCTCCGCCACCACAAGGTCCTCCGGCGGCATCGGCGGGAAGAAGCTGCGCCCGATCAGCTCCTCGCGCGAGCGCCCGAAGTAGCGGCAATAGGCGCCGTTCACGAAGGTAATCATCCCATCGGGGCGGAAGCGGCAGATCAACTCCGTCTGGTCCATGACGATGGCGCGATAGCGTTGCTCGCTCTCGCGGATGGAGTCCGCCGCGTTGCGCGCCTCAGTCACGTCGGTATTCAGGCCCACCAGGCGGACGGGGCGACCGTCGGCGTTGCGGATCGCCGCGCCCCTCAGGCTGATCCACCGCCACGTGCCGTCCTTGTGGATGAATCGCAGCGTCTGCACGAGGGGGCGGTGCTCGTCGAAATGCTCGCGCAGCGCCTGGCGCAGGGGCTCCTGATCGGCGGGATGCAGCAGCTTGCGCACGGTGTCGAAGTGGGGCCGAAACTCGCCGTTGCCATAGCCCAGCATCCCCATCCACCGGGAGCTGAAACTGACTTCGTCGGTTTGCAGGTTCCAGTCCCAGATTCCATCGCGGGAACTCGCCATGATCGCGCCGGCGAAATCCGCCAATTGGCGATTGCGCGCCTCCAGGCGGGCCATCTGCTCGATGCCCAAATCCGTCGGGGTGGCGGTGGTGTCGGCGGGGGAGGCCATCCGTTGTCGATCAGCCGACCTGGATCGCCTCACCCAGAAGCAGCGAGGGGAGGCGGATCGCTTCGGTGGACGTCTCGATGCCATAGATCGGCAGCAGCTCCCGCTGGCGCGAGAGGAAGGCGTCCACGATGTCGGGATCGAACTGGGTGCCCCGCCCCTCCATGATAATGCGCAGGCTCACTTCGTGGGGGATCGCTTCCTTGTAGCACCGCCGCGTCGTCAGCGCGTCATAGGTGTCGGCCAGCGCCAGGATGCGCGCGGCGAGCGGGATTGCCGTTCCCGCGATGCCGTGGGGATAACCCCTGCCGTCCCACCGCTCATGGTGGCTCTCGGCGATTTCGATCCCCATGCGGACGTAGGCGCTGCCGGGATGCTTGCGATCCACTGCGCGAAGGGTTTCCGAACCCAGCGTCGTGTGGATTTTCATCACCTCGAATTCCTGGGGAGTCAGGCTACTGGGCTTTTGAAGGATCCTATCGGGGATGCCGACCTTCCCGATGTCGTGCAGGGGGCTGGCCGCATAGATCACGCTCAGGAATTCGTCGGTGATGATGTCCTCGTACTGCTTCCTATCGTGAAGCGCCCGCGCAATCAGCAGGCAGTACTCGCGCATCCGCTCCAGATGGGCGCCCGTCTCGTGGTCGCGCGATTCCGCCAGGCGAGACAGGGCAAAGATCGTGGCGTTCTGCGACTCGACGATTTCGGCCACCTGCTCCCGCACGCGGCGTTCGAGGATCGCGTTCTGCGATTCGATCTGCCGCTGATAGACCTTTTCCAGATCGAACAGGCGCTTCTTGCGCAGCGAGGACTCCAGCCGCGCCGCAAGGATCCGCATGTTGATCGGCTTCGTCAGGTAGTCGTCCGCCCCGCGCTCCAGGCAGCGGATGATGCCCTCCGTACCGTTCATACCCGAGACGATGATGACCGGGATGTGGAGCAGGTCGGGGTGGCGCAGGATGCGGTCCAGCGTCTCGTACCCGTCCATCACCGGCATGATCAGATCCAGCAGGATGACGTCGGGGCGATAGGACTGGGCCTTTGCCAGGGCCTCCTCGCCGTTCTCCGCCGTCTGGTGGTCGTAGCCCAGCACCTCCGCCTGACGCGCGAGCACAATCCGGTTCGCCTCCATATCGTCGACGATCAGGAGGCGCGCCTTCTCGGCGGGGGGTCTTTTGCTATCGTCTTTCGCCATGTCTTCCCGGCGGATCTGCGGCGCTGGCGCCGATGCGATGAACACAGCGAGTATTGGGGGCGGGGTCGGGTCCCCGCTCAACTCAAATTCACGAGGGGCTGCGAACTTCGCAGGAACTCCAACCCCCCCAAAACCAGATACCGCTCGTTTGGAGGCCGCGCATTCGCCCCGGGAGCGGCGAACCCAGGTAAGGGTTCCAAAGGGCTCAATTCAGCGCCGCTGTCGGACCTGCTTCCGGGGCTACGATTGTTGCGTCCCTGCCGGCATGATTGCGTCTGGCCCCGCGAGTGTCGCAATGCCAGCGTTATCAACACGCTGGTCCAGGCAAGACCCATGCGCCCGTCACCCAATCAACGCATCTGCCCCCGCCACCACCTCGTCGATTTTCGACACCTCGCGGGCGCCGCCCTGGGCGAAGTCGGGCTTGCCGCCGCCCTTTCCGCCGAGCGGGGCCGCCAGTTTGTTGAGGACCTGGCCGGCGGGATAGTCGGCCTGGGCGTTCTTGCCGGTGGCGACCGCGAGGGCCACCTTGTCTCCGTTGGCGCTCAGCACCGCGGCCACGCCGGAATCGCCGAGGCTGTCGCGGATCGCCAGCACCACCGCGCGCAGGTCGGCGCTCTCCAGCCCGTCCATGCGGACGACGCAGAGGCGCGCCTTTCCGCCAAGGTCGCGGGCCTGCTGGGCGAGGCGCGACACGTCGCGCAGCGCCGCCTCCTGACGAAGGCGCGCCACCTCGCGCTCGAGGTCCTTCACGCGCGCTTGCAGCAGCGCCACGCGCTCGACGACGGCGGCGCCCTTCACGGCGAGTGCGGTCTCCAGCGGAACCACGACGTGGAAATGCTCGTCCAGCTCCTGCTCCTCGGCCTCGACGCCGGTGACGGCCTCGATGCGGCGGATGCCCGATGCGATGGAGCATTCTGAGACCAGGCGATAGTGCATAATATCGCCCGTGTTGCGGACGTGGGTGCCGCCGCAGAACTCGATGCTATCCGGCCCCATGCTGATCACGCGGACGACGGCGCCATACTTCTCCCCGAAGGGGGCGATGGCGCCCTTCTTCTTTGCCTCTTCGAGTGAGAGCACCTCGGTCACCACGGGTTGGCTCGCCATGACGAGGCGATTCACCTCGCGCTGGATTTCGAGAAGCTGCTCCGCGGAGACGGCCTCGGTGTGTGTGAAGTCGAATCGCGAGCTGGTGGCGCTGACGTAGGAGCCGGCCTGTGTGACGTGCTCGCCGAGGAGGCGCTTGAGCGCGCTCTGGAGCAGGTGGACGCTGCTGTGGTTGCGGCGGATCGCGTTGCGGCGCCCTTCGTCCACGCGGGCCGATGCCTTGTCTCCCGCGTTGAGGTGGCCCTCGATCAGGCGGCCCTTGTGGATGAAGATGCCGTGGGGCGTCTTTTGGCAGTCGGTCACCTCGAAGCGCCCGCTGCCGCTCTCGATGATGCCCGTGTCGCCGACTTGTCCGCCGCCCTCCGCATAGAACGGCGTCGCGCGAAGGACCAGCAGGCCCTCCTCGCCGGCGCGCATCGTGTCGGAGAAGGACCCCTTGTGGATGAAGCCGATGATGTCGGTCTCCACGGGGCCGGTGCCCTCGTAGCCGAGGAATTCCGTGGAGCCGTTGCGCTCGTGCAGCTCGTCGAGAAGGTCCGCCGCGAGGTCGAGCTTCGCGCCCTTCCACGACTTGCGGGCCTCCTCCTTCTGGCGCGTCATTGCCGACTTGTAGCCGTCCATGTCCACGGAGAGCCCGTCGTCCGCGGCGATTTCCAGCGTCAGGTCCACGGGAAAGCCATAGGTGTCCCACAGGCGGAAAGCCTCCTCGCCGGAGAGCGACTTCTCGCCGCGCTCCTCCGCCTGCGTCATCAGGTCCTCGAGGATCTTCATGCCGCGGTCGCGCGTCTGGAGGAATGTTTCCTCCTCGCGGCGGAGCGCCTTGCGGATGAAGTCGGGGTTCTTGGCGATCTCGGGATAGGCATCTCCCATCGTATCGACCACGGCGTCATACAGCGTCGCCATGAACGGCTTGTCCACGCCGAGGAGCGACGCGAATCGCAGGGCGCGGCGCTGGATGCGGCGCAGCACATAGCCGCGCCCCACGTTGCTGGGCGTGATGCCCTCCGCCAGCGTGAACACTAGCGCGCGCGTGTGGTCGGCGATGGCGTTGATTGCCAGGCGCTCCTTCGCGGCCTCCGCGCTGTGCTTCTCCGAAACCTTCAGGTAGGGAATGCCGAGCGTGTTGGACGCGGCCTCTACGATCGGCCACATCAGGTCGGTCTCATAGGGAGTGGACGGCACGCCGCTCTGCGCGAAACGAAGCGCCACCGTCATGCGCTCCAGCCCCGCGCCGGTGTCGATGCCCTTGTGCTTGAGGAGCGGACGCGAGCCGTCCCGCTGCTGGTCGTACTGCGGGAACACCATGTTCCAGATTTCCAGGAACGTGTCGCCCTCGTCGATCACGCGCTGGCCCAAGCGCTTCAGCGCGTCGGGCCCGCCCGTGCGCAACTCCGCGCGGATCGCCGCCAGCTCCGCGTCGGTGCCCAGGAAAAACTTCACCTCGCTGCACGGGCCACAGGCGCCCGTGTCGCCCGCCGGGCCCCAGAAATTTTCCGACTCGTCCAGCGGGATCAGCGGATTCGGGCAGTCGGTTTCCTCCGCATAGTAAAGCATCGCCTCCGTGTCGATCTTGTCCGGCGTTGGGCCATAGATCGTGGGGAACATGCGGTCCTTCGGGAGGTTCATCCACTGGGGGCTCGTGCAGAATTCCCACGCGAACCGGATCGTCTCGCGCTTGAAGTAGTCGCCAAAGCTGAAGTTGCCGAGCATCTCGAAGAACGTGTGGTGACGCAGCGTCTTCCCGACGTTCTCCAGATCGGAGCCCTTGCCGCCCGCGCGCAGGCACTTCTGCACCGTCGCAGCCCGCGGATACGGCAACGGGTCCACCAGCCCGGAGTAGAGCGACTTGAACTGCACCATCCCCGCCGTCGTGAACAGCAACGTCGGGTCGTCCGGCGGCACCACCGGCGAACTCGACACGATGGGGTGCGGGTGCGTGGGGATGGCGCGGAAGTAGTCAAGATAGGCTTGGCGAAGTTCGCGACCGGTGGAAATCGACATGACGTTGCTTTCGTGGACCGACTGGCTGGCGTTTCAAGCCCCCGCAAGGGCGCAGGTTAGGTAGTCGCGGGCGGGGGAGAGGTCAAGGCGGGATGGGGGGCGGGGGGCGCGGTCGGCACAATTCGACCCCGCACCCAACCACCGCACGAGACACCGCCACAGACCAACAGCCACCGAGTAACGGAACCGCCACATGGCGCGCTTCAGCGTGCCCGTATTTGCCGCCGACTTCAGCCGGGGGAGGTCGAGATAGAGTGATTGAGAGCGCGCTTTAGCGTGCTTGCATATCTCAACACTTCGGAGATCATGAGTCGATGGTAAACCGGCACTTTGGGTAGCGACTGCATCCCAAAAAGTTCTTCCCCGCCTGAGGCCCCTTCCTCGCGGTCCGACCCACCATCGGATATCCACATCGGGAACATGCCTGTGAGGGGTTGGAGCCCACTTGCCCGGGGCTCGCGTTTCCAACTTCCACCGCAACCGGATCGGGTCTCGGCGATATGGCCGCTGAGGCGGCGGGTACAACCCGGGGGGGAACGAGGGGCGCCGGCGGCGCGTGCATCTTGCGCAAATTCCGAACGTGCTCCACGTGGGTAGCCAGCCCCGGATTGAGCCGCTGGCCCTCGATGCTGGCGCGGATACGGGCGACTTCCTCGGGCGAGATGATGGCGACAGTCTTGGACTTGATATACCTGACCAGCCCACCCATATGGGTGACGTTTGGCGGCATCTCGGTCTTGAGCTCGGCCTCGCCGACAAAAGCGACGATGGAAAACAGGTAGTGCTCGGGGATACCGAACTGCTCGGCCAATGCCTTGGTGTGGCGATAGTTCTGGCGGAGTGGGTTCTGAAAGCGGTACGTCTTCTTGAACAGCTTCTGTGTCCACTGCGCATCCCGCTCGCTTCCGAATATCCAGCCGCCCATGTTCTTGGTCTCCACCACAAAGATCCCAAAGACCGACAGGATGACATGGTCGATCTGCGTGGTGCCGCCGTCGATGCCGATGGTCACATTGGAAAGCCGACTGTAGATCGCGTTGTCAAGGAACAGCCAAGTTGACAAATCAACCTGCTTCTCGCCGATCCACCCCTTGATGGATGGGGGTTCCATGAACAAATCCAGAAGAAAACGAAGAAAGCCGGTCTCACTCATCTATGGTTCATCTCCAATCGTCGCCTCCACCTCCACCCCCACCTCACTCCAACATCTCCCACCCCGCCACCCGCGACGCAGTGATCGAGGGGAGTGGGATGGGGGCTATGTTGCCGGGTTCGAAGAGGCCGGTGCTGATGGAGATGACGCGGCCGTAGGCGTTGGCGCTGGTGCCGGGCGTGCCGCCGACTCCGTCGAGGGCGTCGAGGACGGGGTAGTCCACGGTGGTGTCTCCGGTGTTGTTGAAGCCAAAGCCGGAGGGGTCGCCCGGGTTCAATCCGTCGTCGAAGCCGTTGTCGAAGGACGCGATGGAGAGGCCGAAGGTGCTGGTCGGCGTGAGGCCGATGGCGGAGAGGCTGATGCGCGCCTCCAGCAGGTTGTTGGTGGTGGAGATGAAGCTGTCCACGGTGCCGCCGTCGGTATACCAGGATCCGGCCCCGACGTCGTGGAAGAACTCGCCCCACGTGATCCCATTCTGGGCGTTGTGGAAGTGGACCTGGTACTCGGGATAGAAGCTGGGCGAGGAGAAGAACGGCGTGCCGGAGTTGTCACCCAGGAAGTTCATCCCCGAGTCGCCTGGGTTCTGGTCGAGGTCGAAGCCGATGGCGAGGCTGACCTCGTTGGTCACGGTGATGTCGGCGAACCGCACGAGCAGAAACAGGTTGGTCGCGTCGAGTGTGATGCGCGCCTCGGTGATGTCATAGTTGCCGAGGTTTCCGGCGGCGTCGGTGCGCAGGTCGCCCGCCTCGCCCTTGTAAATCCACTCGTCGCCATTGACCGCCACATCATGAACGAGGGTCGGCGGCGTCCCCGTCCAGTCCGCCGGATTGCCATCCACCACGATGGTCTTGGCGTGGGACGCGGCGGCGAGGGAGGCGACGGCGAGAAGGGCGAGCGGAAGGCGCATGGGGGAGGGCTCCGTATTCATGACGATCAAAAACATCGGAATCGCCAAGGAGTGGAGCGGTTCGATGGGGGGAAGTCAAGGGTTGGGTGATTCGGGGGGATGGAGGTACACCGGAGCCGTTGGCGCAATCGGCACTGGCGGCCCCGCTGGCCCCGCTTGAGGCTCCTTCCAGATATACAGATACCAATAGATCGGCATGGCAATGGCACTCCCCAGGAAGATTACCACGGCCCAGAGGGCCTTCTTGTCCTGAGGGAGGCGGTCGGTGGTGAACACGTGGTAGATATAGTACGCGAGAAGGCAAAGGCCCTCGACCATGGTAAAACAGTGGAGAAGGAAGACGACGGCGAACAGGATGGTAATTGCAATCGACACGACGCCGGCCGGACCCGCCATCGGGAGTGGCGCTGGAGGAGGGCCCCCCGTCGTTGCGCCCGCGAACATCACCATCGAAACAAACATGATCAGCGAGACGACCATAAACAGCAACATATAGACAATCGGCCAGAAGGTCGCGGCGCCGAGGAGGAGCTTCTGATTTCGGGTCGATGGGAAACGATCAATCTGTATTCGATGCTCCCGGACCCAGCGCGGCCTCGTACTTCCCCAGCTGCTTGCAGATGTCCGCCATTACCAGGTCGTCCGCGTTCGCGACTCCCGTCGGGTCATAGTCTGCCGTGACGCCGATGACGTAGGGAAAATTCTCCAAGCGGTGATAGGCAGTAATGGATTTCGAGGTCTTCGGTGGGAAAGGGCCCAAGAACATGTACGTTAGCGAGCGCGTCTCATTTCCTGCGATGAAGGTTTTTGGAATCCACATTTCGTTGTCCGGGATTTGGGCGGTTTGATCGTGCTGGATGTAGAGGAAGTACCTCACCCCGCCCTCGCTCGTCAGCGAAGCGTAAACGGGCATCGTCCCTCGTAGTCCATTCGCATCGATCAGCCAGTTCTTGCCATAGGCCACATCGGAGCCAACCTCGCCCAATGTCTGGCGCAGATGCAGGCGTTCGAGGATGCCCGCGTTTCGCAGCCCGAAGTAGATCGCCACGACTGCACACAGGAGGATCACCATCGCGCCGACGCTCACGGCCGTCAGCTTTCCTCGTCGTTCCGATTGAATTGGATCCTTGACCCTCCCTGTGGCAAATGCCCCGTCACCCGCTTCTCCAGCAACTCCACCAACTCGGGCGCCATGAATTCATAATCGTCGGGAATATCAAGCGAGATCACGCGTTTGTCCTTTAGCCACGGGCTGAAACCCTTGCTAGGTCTGCGGCGGTGGCGCTCCTCCATCACGAAGACGAGATCGGCCCATTCGAGAAGATCGGACGTGAGGGGATTCTCCGCGTCGGGGTTCAGTCCCGCCGAGGCGACGGCGATGCCGGGCGTTTTGGCAAAGAGCTGCTCCACGGTGGCTTGCGCGCTGATCATCCGGTCAAAAGGGTCCCTGTGGTGATGAGGCAGATCGATCACGGCATTCATGTGCTCAATGCTGGGATGGAGAAGGCTCACCCTCCCGCTCGCCACGTATTCTCGAATGAACTGGCCGAACGGAACCCGTAGCGCGAGCTTTCCAATCCCGATTTTGATCGCGACCTCCCAAGCGCTGGCGCCGCTCAGCAGGCAGGAGTTGCCCGAATCATGGATAATTGCTTTGATTGACGGAGGCACCAGCTTGGGCTGGGTATCCAGCAACGCCCTCATTGCACATATTCCTCAAACCCCGGCGGCGTCTCATTGAAGTCCTCGGCCACCCAATCCACCAGATGAAGGCTCCACTCCTCGTCGGTGAGAACGGGCGACTCGTTCGTGGCACCGACGGCGACATCGACGGTGACGTTGGTCTGCTCTGGAAGCACCACGGGTTCCGTGGGGCGGAACACTCCATTTTCGTAGATTGCACGAATTGTCATGACGCGGTCACCTCAAGTTCAGGGTCGGGGATTCGCGCGCCTCGTTCAACTGGGAACGAATTGCTCGAATCGTTCAACCGCCCCTTGCCGCGTGCTTCACCGGCGCCGTTGCAATCGTCATCGCATGGAGAAAAGCCATGTCCATGTCGGGGCAGACGTCGCTGGCCTCCAGGGCGCCATCGGCGGCGTCGCGGAGCTGGGCGAATTCGGCCTCGTCCAGCCCGGCGAGAATCAGGCGACGGCCCTGGGACCTCATGAGCGCGAGCACCGCGCGGAGGTCCATCGCCGCGTTGCGGTCGAGCCGGGCCTCGTGGCCGAGGTCGAGGATCACTACGCGCACGTCGCGGGGCAGGCGCCCGGCCCAGGCGATCAGGTTGGGCATCTGGTGGAACTTGCCGCGGCGGCGGCGGTCCTTGTGGACGTGATAGATGGCAAGGTTGGCCGGCAGCTCGAAATCGTCGCCCGCCGCCATCAGGTCCGACGCTTCGATTTCCGCAATCGGACGCAGGATATCCATCGCGATGATCCACCCGAGAAAGAGCACCGGGGGAATCATCGACCAGTGGGGAAAGTGCTGCTGGATAAGCGTCCCCAGGCCCGCCCCCAGCGCAAACGAACCGACGATGGCGAGCAGCAGCGCCAACCGGCGAGAGGTTGGATGGTGCGTCACGCTGCGGATGATCGACCGCTTGGATCGCGGCCCCGTCCCCGAGCGGCGATCCCACGCCCAGAAGGCAAACTGCGCGCTCTCCAGCCCAAGATCGGTGAGGACTCCTGTCACGTGGGTCGTGCGGATGACTCCGTTGCTGATGCTCGTGATCGTTGCGTTCTGTAGCCCCATCGCCATCGAGGCCAGTCCCGCCAGGAATTGAATATCCGTCGCCCAGCCACCCGCCTTGCGGCCGTTCATCTCCAGCCCGATGGCAAACATCAGCAGAAGGAACGCCTCGATCGCGATCGGCAGCACGTAAATCGATTCCCACGCGCGGCGGCGGCCGACCTCGGTCGTGGTTCCCGCGATCGCCGCCCCCACATAGAACGCCGCCAGCAGCAACGCGGCAAACCCCGCCAGCCCCCACGCCCCTTCCGCGATGTCCCGCCCCAGGTTGGAGGTCGTCCCCGACACATGCGACGTGACCGTCCCACACGCCAGAATCGTCACGATGTTGGTGTACCCGGCGATCCACGCCAGCGTGATCGCGAGGCGTGCCTGCTGGGCAAAGGAATGTGCCTGTGCAACAAGCATCGCGCGCCACAGCCCCAATAATTCCCCGCGGCCAAGGTGGGCCGCGGTGGAGTGAATAAGTCAGGGGATACGGGGAGGCACGCGGTCAATGGGCAGTCATGGGAACGCCATTCTCCCGAATGGCGGCGGCCCCCGTGGCGTGCTGGCAATACCGATGGCGCATCCCCCCGCGGCTGATCGGGAGATCGGCCTTCCCCGCCCAATCCCCTTGCACACCCTGCCCGCCGGTGGTTCCTTCCCGCTCCCTGCCGTGGGGCTGTTTTTCGCCCGTGCAGGGCCAGATTCCCCAAGGTATGCGTCAAACTCCATGAAGAAGAGCTACATCTTTTCGCCTGGCCCCACAGAGGTTCCCGCGGAGGTGCTCCTGGCGGGCGCCCGCCCGACGGTTCACCACCGCAGCGCCGATTTCCCCCCGATCTTCAAGCGTTGCCAGGAGAAGCTGCAGAAAATCTTCCGCACTCAGTCTCCCATCGCCATCCTTGCAAGCTCCGGCACCGGCGCCGTTGAGGCCGCCATGATTTCCACGACGGCCCCGGGCGAGAAGACCATCGTCTTCAACGGCGGCAAGTTCGGCGAGCGCTGGGTCAAGGTCGGCCAGGCCTATGGCATGAACGTGATCGAGCTGAAGTCCGACTGGGGCAAGGCGCTGGACATCGCGCTGCTCGAGGAGACCCTCGCCAAGAACCCCGATACGAAGAGCGTCGTCATCACCCAGACGGAGACCTCCACCGGAACGGTGTCGGACATCCGCCGCGTGGGCGAAGTGGTCAGCAAGACCAAGGCGCTCTCCATCGTCGATGCCGTATCCGCGTTCGCCGCCGAGGAGCTTCCCCAGGACGACTGGAAGATCGACTTGGTCTGCACCGGCTCCCAGAAGGCGATGATGCTGCCCCCGGGGCTTGGCTTCGCGTCGGTCAGCGCCAAGGCTCAGGAAGTCATGAAGGCCAAGGGCTCGCCCTGCTTCTACCTCGATCTGCGCCGCTACCTGAAGGCCATCACCAGTGGCGACGACACGCCGTTCACCCCGGCGGTGAACCTGTTCTATTCGCTGGAGAAGGCGTGCGACATGCTGCTGGAGGAGGGCATGGAGAACAACTGGGCGCGCCACACGG
>JBBQYG010000030.1:0-31428 GCA_038208905.1 Candidatus Sumerlaeia bacterium
GGGGAGGGGGGGAATGGGGAATTGGGAATGGGAGCAGTGGAGGAGTCGGGACATGGGTAACGCTCGGTCGCGGTTGGGAATCGTAACTACTGCGCCAATCGCCTGGGAGTGTGCCATTGCCCATTCCCAGTTCCCTATTCCCTTCTTCCCCGCCGTTCCCCCTTGCCAGCCCGCGTTCCAGCGGCTTGCTTAGGGGGGAATAAATTGCGCCGTTCATCGCACTCTCCCCGGAGCATCGGTCATGCCCCCCGCCGACCCCGCCGCGAAGTTGAAGGGAAAGATCGAGGAGTTGAAGCAGTGCCTGTTTGCGCGCGATGGGGAGCGGCTGGGTATCATCTACTCGGAGATCATCCGCGCCGATCCCCAGTTCACGATGCGGGGTCCGGTGCAGTTTGACCTGGCGCGGGCGCTGGAGGAGGCGGGCGACGACGAGTTGGCGCTGCAGGCGTTTCGCCTGCTGGTGGAGAAGCAGCCCGACAATCCATCGCGGGCGGCGTCGCTGAGGAGCGCGGGGCTGATCGCGAATCGGCTGCACCGCCAGCGCGAGTGCGCCGCATATCTCGTGGAGTTCCTGGCGACGCGCCCGCCGGCCAGCGAGAAGCGCGAGGTGGAGGCGATCCTGGCGGATTTGCCCGCGTCGCTTCGCCGCCAGGCCGAGGAGGCCCTCGAGCGCCGCAAGACCCCGCAGCCAGAGCGCGCCCCCGCCAAGAAGCCCGACTCGGCCGTGTATGTGGAGTTCGAGGTGGGGACCGAGCAGAACACCGAGAACCCCAAGCGCAAGGCCGCCGACTGGCAGAAGGCGCCGCGCCGCCCGGTGATGGATTCGGAGCCGTCGGGCTTTGTGCCCATGCCCTCTCCCGGGAAGGCCGCGGCGGGAAAGCCGCCCGCCTCCATAGATGAGTCGGCGATCGTGCTGGAGGAGGATCGCTTTCCCTCGAAACCGCTCCCGCCGCCACCGGCGCGCTCCCCAAAGCATCTTGGCGATCGTCCATCGGCGATGCACCACGAGCCGGCACGCCACGCCGACAAGCAGGACCACCAGCGCACGAGCCCTTCGCGCAAGCTGGAACCGCCGCGCCCCGCCGTCCCGATCACGCCCCCGCCGGACGACATTCACGACGCGCCGACGCCGCTCGATTCGGCCCGCGCCAGCGTCCCCGCCCGAAAGCCCTCCCCGCCCGCGGAGATTCCCCGCGCACATGGTGGCGTGGGCCTCCCGCCTGTCCGCCCTAGCCCCGGCGAAGGAGGGCCCATGCAGCAGCAGCCGCCGCCGCCCAAAGCGGTGCCTCCGTCCACGCCTCCCGCCGGCGCCGCGCATCGCGAGACGCCGGAGGAGCGGTATGACCGCCTGCGCGACGCGCGGTTTGCGATGCTGCTGCCGCTCGGGAAGAAGATCCATCTGGACGAGGTGGCGCGCTTCGTGTCGGAGGTGGAACAACTCACCGAGGTCGATGCCAAGAAGGCCGTCCTCTATCGCAAGGGGCTGCTCTACGACAATCTATCGATGGACGAGGTGCTGGACCTCCACGCGAAGTCGCGCGTCTTCCGCCAGACGTTTCTGGTGGTGGCGGTCCCCGCGCGGCTGAGGCCCACGGCGTCGATCGAGGTGCTCTCCGCCAGCCTGCACGACAAGGGGATCAAGCTGGCCTCGGAACACCGCCAGGAAAAGCTGCGCTGGAACGAGGTGAAGCTGGTCAACTGCGGCTGCATGGCCGGGACTTGGTTCGCGACGCTCACGGGTGGCGAGCCGCTGCGCGAGTTCCGCTTCGTGGAACGCGTCTTCGAGGTGGAGGAGTTCCTCCCCGGCGCCCCCACCGATTTTCACGCGGCGCTGCCGCAACTGCTCAAGGCGCTCTCCGACCCCGCGGCGCAGTCCGTCCTCGGCCAAACCGCCCGCGCCGTCTCCGAAGGCCGCACGCCCACCCCCCCCCAATTCGCCGACGCCAGGGAGTTCCACTTCTACACCCTGTGGAGCCTCTTCGCCGCCTTCGGCGAACCGGTCAGCCCCGAGGAGCTTGCGGAAGTGGCGAGGGTGGCGTCGAATTGGTGAGTGAAGGCAGGGAGAAGCAGGATAAGGGAGGGAAGGGCAGGGAACGGCGGGAATGAAAACGGATGGGCAACGCCCAATCGCCCGGAGGGCGCAACACGGAGAGCACCGGGTTGAAGTCCGTGTCATTCCCGAATCCCGAGAAGCGCCCTGCTACCCATCGGCAGCCGAAAAGCCATTGCCCGCTTAAGCGGGCACCCTTTTGCCGCCGGCTTCAGTCGGCGGGACTTTGGCGACTGATTCCAAGCGCGCTTCAGCGTGCTTCTTCTTGGCTTCAGCCACCCTCCTGGGCATCGCTGCCGTGCAAGGATGGATGCGGAGAGCATGGCTAAAGCTCCGGGACAAGCACGCTGAAGCGCGCTCCAGAATTGATTGGGTTCCATCCCTCCGGCTAAAGCCGGAGGCAAGTGATTGCCCGCTGAAGCGGGCAGGATGGAAGGAGTTCCCGATGTCTCTTGCGGCGTTCTTGACGACATCTCCGTCAGTTTTTTCCATCTCAGGAGCGAAGCAGTAATATATGCTTCGGACAACGACGAACTCAACTTCTCGTGGGCCCTGCGGTCTCGCGGTGGCTCGCCACCGGCGCCAATCGGGAGATTGGCGTTCCCGGGGGGGTGCGTTCCCGTTGCCGCTGTGGGTTGGGGTCCGTAGCGTCCTCGCCCATGAGCGATTCCGTCGAGGAGCCCGGTGGTGTCCGCCTGTTTGATGGAGGGTGGCGCGCGCACGTATTATTTGCGGGGCTGACGGTTTTCATGTCGGGCTCGTTGCCGTTTCATTTGGGCGGGTGCCCGCTGAGTCAGCCGGGGGGCGACATCGGGAACACGCAGTGGAATCTGTGGTGGGTGGGGGAGGTGTTGTCGGGCCGGGGGGGCGAGGGGGGCGGGCTGATGCATTCGCCCGGTTTGTTTTTCCCCGCGGGGGCCGACCTCGTGTGGAACACGACGGAGTACCTGTGGGGGATCGGGTTGTGGCCGGTGAGGCTGGCGCTGGGCGGGTTCGCGCAGCATAACGTGGCGCTGATTTTGGCGACGTATCTGACGGCGTGGTTTGCGTTCCTTGCGGCGCGTCAGGTGGGGGCGGGCTTTGCGGGCGCGGCGGCGGCGTCGGCGGCGGTGGCGCTGCATGGGTATCGCCTGATGGAGTCCTATCACCTGAACATCTTCACGACGTTTCCGCTGCCGGGGGCGATCTGGCTGGTGCTGAGGCTGGGGGCGAATCCCGGCGACCGGCGCGCGGCGCTTGGGCTGGGGGCGCTGGCGGTGGCGACGCTGCTGTCGTCGATCTTCCACGCGTTTGGCTGCGCGATTCTGGGGGTGGGGCTGGCGGGGTGGCTTCTGTGGAGGCATCGCGCGGACGGTGTCTATACGCGGCGGCTTCTGGGGGCGGTGGGAATTGCATTGGGCATCGCGTTGCCGGTGCTCGCGTGGATCGCGTGGCACATGGCGCGGGCCGATGCGCCGGTGGCGTTCACCGCGTTGGCTGTGGCGGAGAAGGCGGCGGACCCATGGCAGTTCCTGATTCCGGCGCGGGCGCGACTAGCGATGACGGGGCTGCCGACGGACGTGATGGATCTGATCGCGGCGGGTCAGGCCCATGCGGCGGTTTGGTATCTGCCGGGGTTCCTGTTGGCGGCGTGCGCGCTATGGGGCGTGTGGCGGAGCGACGCCGCACCGGCGGCGCGCGCAGTGCTTGCGATCGGGGGAGTCTTTGCCGTGTTGTCGCTGGGGCCCTACCTGCGGATGGGTCCGCCGTGGACGGCGAATCCGGAGCCGACACTGCTTCCGCTTCCGGGGTTGTTGATCCGGTGGATCCCGGGGCTGGGCACGTTGCGCTCGGTGTGGCACTTCGGGTTCCTCGCCACGATCTGCATGGCGGTGGTGGGCGGGGCGGGGCTGGAGCGCCTGTTGGCGGCGGCGGTGCTGCTTCCGCATCGGCGGGTGTTGGCGGTGCTGGCGGTGCTTGTGGCCGGGGCGGAGACGTATCGCGGCTCGCTCTTCACGCAGCCGGCCGTTCTGGGGGTTCCCACGGCCAACTACCTGGGCGACTCGGCCACACGGGACGATGCCGTGCTGGCGTATCCATTCGCCCTGTACGAGGTGCGGGGCTTTTTCATGTGGCAGCAGACGGTTCACCGCCGCCCGATGGCCACGGGGTACCTCTCCCGCGATCCCGCCAGCTTCGACGCGTGGCGCGGAGAGCGGGTGTGGCCCAACGAGCTGGAGGATATCTGTCACTCGCGAATCGACCGGTTCACGCCGGCCGCCGAGGCCATGTTTCGCGAGGACGTCGCCGCGCTTCGCATCCGCCACATGATCTTGTTCGATCCCGAGGACGGAACCAACATGCGCTCCGCCAACGTAAGGCGCGAACTGGGCCGGATGGGGCTCGGGAGGCCGGTGGAGCGGGATGCGTATTTTGTGGTGTTCGAGGTGGGTGGGGAAAAGTAGGGATGAGAATGGCAGGGATGAGGTATGAGGGCTGAGGGATGAACGGCGGGTGTATAGTCAGGACCTGGGTAGCACCCGCCAATCGGGAGATTGGCGTTCCCAGAGGGGGGCGCGTTTTTGGTTGGCGCCGTTGGGTTGGGGCCAACAAATTCCCGCGCGTTCCCGACCCCCATTTTCAGAGGCCACGACAGCATGTTCTTCGATCTCGCTCGCAAGCCGGTTCCGTATATCAGGCTGTCGATCACTGGCGTCTTCATGGGGTTGGCGAATCTGGTTCCCGGGGTATCGGGTGGCACGATGGTGCTGGCGCTGGGGTTGTATGACGAGTTCATCGAGGCGATGTCCTCGATCTCGCGGTTCCGGCTGACGCTCAGGCCGCTGGTGGTGCTGGCGCTGCTGTTCGGCGTTTCCGCGGTCAGCGTGCTGGTCTTTGCCTCGGCGATTCAGTTCACGATGGAGATGTTTCGCCCTGGGATGCTGGCGCTGTTCATCGGCATGACGCTGGGCGGGGCGCCGACGCTGTGGAAGGAAATGCGGCCCCACGCGGGCTCCACCGTTGGCGCCGCGGTGGCGGGGTTTATCGTGATGGCGGCGGTGGCGTTGCTGCTGAAGCCCGGGACGCTGCCGATCACTTGGCCGATCCTCTTCATCGCGGGGATCATCGGGAGCTCGGCGATGATCCTGCCGGGGATCTCGGGAAGCTACCTGCTCCTGATCATGGGTCTTTACCTGCCGATCATCGGGGGGGTCAGCAACTTCAAGGACGCCCTCTCCGCGCGCGACATCTCGCTCGCGATCAGCGTGGGCATGGGGATTATCCTCCCCGTTGGGCTGGGCGTGGTCACGGGGATCGTGGCGTTCTCCAACCTGCTGAACTTCCTGCTCACGCGGCATCACAAGCTGACGGTTGGGTTCCTCTTTGGACTGCTGGTGGGGTCGGTGCTGGGGCTGTATCCGTTCCAGACGCAAAGCTTCGACAAGCTCCCGCGCCGCGGCGTCACGATGCCCGATGGCTCCACGGAGCTGCGTGTCATAGCCCACGGCTGGACAGCGACCGAGGGCGACGCGATCCTTGCGAAGCTGAAGGCGGTGGAGACCGCCAAGGTTTCAGTCAAGATCCTCGGCTCGAGCGATCAGATCCCGGCCGCGGCCAACATAGAGGCCGCCCGCGCCGCCGAGGCCGTGATCATCGCCTTTGACCAGAACGTCCCCCGCGACGTGCGCCGTATGGCCGACACCAAGGACGCCAATGGCAAGCGCGTGGAACTGGTGATCGTGCCCGACACCCGCTTCAGCCCCGGGCGGGCGGGACTGGTGGTGCTTTTGGTTTTGGTTGGGTTCGCCTGCACGATCCTGCTTGGCAGGTTTGGCGGGGAAGAGAAGCCCAAGGAAGCGGCAATGGGAGCGCCGATCTCCTGATCGGCTTTTGTTGTCGTTGCCGTCGCGGCTTGTTTTATTGCCCGGGGCGCTGGTCGGCAACGGCGCCAATCGGGAGATTGGCGTTCCCATGCGGCTGCTTGCGATTACATCGCGCCATCTGGCGGGAGGCGTGGCGGCGCTTGAACGGCGTTGCGGCGAACTGCTGGACGCAGGGGTGCCGGCGATCATGCTGAGGGAGAAGGATTTGACGGGGGCGGAGTTGCTCCTCCTGGCGATGCGGCTGCGCGAGGCGACGCGGGAGCGGGGGGCGCTGCTGATCGTGAACGGAGCGCCGGGCGTGGCGGCGGATGTGGGCGCCGATGGCGTCCACATCGGCGGCGGACCACAGGCTTTCGCGGCGGCGATGGGGCGGGGGTTCGCGGTGCCGATGGCGGGGGCGAGCTGTCATTCCCGCGCCGACCTGATTTCTGCGGAGTCGAACGGGGCGGTTTACGCCCTGTTGTCGCCGTTTTTTGATCCGTCAAGTAAGAAAGCCGCTCGCCCACCTCTCGGGGCTGTCGGCTTCCGTGCAGAGTCTTCAGGAATCGCCATTCCGGTGCTGGCACTGGGGGGGATCACGGCGGAGAATGTGGCGGAGGCGCTGGCGGCCGGGGCGGCGGGAGTGGCCGCCATCGGGGCCTTCTTTTCCCCGGATGCCACGATGGAGTCGGTAAGGCGGCTGATCGGGCTACTCTCTCAGTAGCGCGATATGGTCCGGCGTCAGTTCCTTCACCTCGCCCTCGGCGATGCCGAGCTTTTGGAGGGTCAGGCCACCCACGCGTGTCCTGCAAAGTGTCATGACGCGTGCGTCTACAGCCTCGATCATTCGGCGGACTTGGCGATTGCGGCCTTCGCGGAGCACGATCTCATAGCGGGGGATCCGCCCGCCACGTCCGGTGGGGGCCATTGCTGTCATGGTACACGGCTGGACGGGCCCGTCGTCGAGTTCGATGCCAGAACAGATGCGGCCGATCTCGTCGGCCAAGAGTGACCGACTGGTGGCCACCAGATAGGCTTTCTCCACATGCCGCGATGGATGCGTCAAGTGATTTACCAGAACGCCGTCGGTCGTCATGATCAGAAGGCCGCTGGTCAGGAAGTCCAGCCGCCCCGCATAGACGAGTTCATTGGCTCGGGGCGCTGCCTCGGGGGGGAGCATGTCGTAAACCGTCCGGCGGCCTTGGGGGTCGCGGCGCGTGACCATGACCTCGGGCGGCTTGTGGAGGGCCAGGGTCAGGTGCTGCGCCGCCAGCATCGCGACGCGCCCGTCGATCTCCACGTGGTCGGCGCCGGGCTCAACCTGCCGGGCTAGGTCGGTCGTGACCTCGCCATTCACAAGGACGCGACCCTGCTTCACAAACTCCTCGCACTGGCGGCGAGAGCCGAATCCGCATCGGGCGAGAAAGTGGGAGATGCGCATGGCGGAAAGGGGACGGCTGTGGCGGTGGCGGGGAAAGGGGAATGGGGAATCGGGCCGGTACTGTCGATGGCATCGACAGTACGGTTTCCTACTGTCGAAATTTGGGTGGAATTTCGACAGTAGGGCTCGAAAGGAGCTCGATGAGCGCGTTGTTGCGAAATATCAGCGAAGGTCCACGCCCCTCCGAGGTTAGAATTCCAATCTTCTCGAGTTCCCGAAGATACAGCGATGCGGTTTGTCGCTTGGCGATGCCCGCCTCGACCAGAACAGAGGACCGGCAGTAGGGCTGGGTAAAAAGTGTCTCCACCAGTTCCTTTGAATAGACGCGCGTTGGCAGCCCGAGGCGGCATTGGTCCAGCGTCCGATCCATCAATTCCCTGATCGCCCGGATCCTCCTTCCCGTTTTGATCGCCGTCAGCTCCACGCCGGCCAGCATGAACAGCACCCATTCTTCCCATTCCTGCCGCTCCGTGACGCCGCGCAGCAGCCTGTAGTAGTCCGGCTTGTTCTCGATAATATGGTGGCTGAGATACAAAACGGGTATGCGGAGGAGGTCGCGCTGGATCAGCATCAGAATGTTGAGAATTCGGCCGGTTCTGCCATTGCCGTCAATGAAGGGGTGGATCGCCTCGAACTGGTAGTGGCCGACTGCCATCCTAACGAGCGGGTCCAGTTGGTCGTGTCCATTGAGGAAGGCGATTAGGTTCGCCATCTTGGCATGAATAACGTCACTGCCGTGCGGCGGAGTATAGGTGATCGTCCCCGCGGCGCGGTTGCCGATATAGACCTTCTCCTCCGACCGGAGGGAGATCGGCTCGTTCCTGAGCGTTGCGCAAATCCCCCTGACAATATCCAGGTCGAGAGGTCGATCCCGCAGGGCCTCGTATCCGTATCGGAGTGCCTTCCGATAGCGGATGACCTCCTTGGTGGCGGGATCAGAGGCAAGGGTCTCGTCCAATTGGGCGCGAAAGAGGGCGTCCTCGGTGGTGACAATGTTCTCAATTTCCGAACTAAGCTTGGCCTCCTGAAGGGGTATGGAATTAATGAGGATGGCTTGGTTGGGTATCAGGTCGCCGGCGCCCTTGAGTTCGGCCAGCGCCCGGGTGGCGGAGAGGCACTTCTTGAGGACGGCACGGGTTTCCATCTCGCGGGCGGGTGGAAGCGGGGGGAGGTCGTCGTAGGGGGTCAGTGGATCGAATGTCATCGGAGAGGAGCTTGGGCGATTCTGTTCCCGCCGCCCCCGTCCGCGCCACCGTTTTCCTCTCCCTTCCCCCCCCAAATGGTACTGCCCGCCGCCCTGCGTTCCACATTTGTGGGGTCTGCGCTAATTGGTGATTGACTTGCCGAAATTCCACTCCAACTGTCCCGGGCTAGTTGTCCGTGCATCCACTCAAGCGGGGGCGCGTTGGCCCCCAGGGATACCAAATCGATGCTGAAAGTGAATACTCGTCTGGATCGTAGTCCGATTCAGGGGATGGGGCTGTACGCCGCCGAGTTCATCCCGAAGGGCACCGTGGTGTGGGAGTTCGCTTCCGAGATCGACACGGTGTATCACCACGCTAAGCTCCGGTCGCTCTGCGACCAGAACCTGCGCACGTTCCTGTTCATCTACACCTACTACTCGCGGGGCCTGGGCGGCTATGTGCTGTGCGGCGACCACGCGCGGTTCGTGAACCACAACGAGGAAGCCAACCTCTACTGCGACGATAGGGAGCGCTGCATCGCGGCGCGCGACATCGCCGAGGGCGAGGAGATCACCGACAACTACTTCCTCTACGATCATCCCGAGGGGGAGGAGTACATCCCCGAGGCATACGCCTTCGAGGCGGGCATGCGCACCACCGCCACGGCGGGCTCGGGAGCATCCTCGAACGGGAACGGCTCCACGTACTAGGCCGGCCCGGAAGTTCACCGAATCAACCATCTGGGGGGTAGGGTCGGGGCGCGCGGCGCGCCGGGCCCTTCCCCCCACTGGCATATCCGGGCGGGGAAGCCTGTCCACCCCGGCGGCCAGTGGCACCTGCGCAACGGGCCCGAAGTCCTAGACGCGCGACACGCTCGTCAACGGAGCGGGCGGCGCCACCTTCGACGCGGGCGAGGTCTGGACGGTCTCAGTGACGCGGGTGGATTCCCTCGGCGCAGAGGGTTCCACCGTTCAGCAGGGCCGCTTCCGCATCGAGTCCGACGGGACGGTGGTGTTCGAGGGGTGTAGCATTAACTAGAGCGGTTCTCGAAAGTCCTGTCGCGATGGAGGACGCCGTAAAAGAGTATCGTGGGCATCATGCCCGCGTGTGGGGGCGACGAGGCTCGGGCGAGACGCCCAAGCTACGTTGGAATACGACAGGACTTTCGAGAGTCACTCTAGCGCGCGGCATTCGCCATTGCCGACTGGCGGGGCGTTCGTTTGGGATGGCGGCACGCGCGGCCGTTCTGGCGCAATCCCCGGCGGAAGCGGCTGATGCATCCCATTCTGTTTCAGGTGACGGACGGCTTTTTCATCGGGACCTATGGTCTGGCGATCGCGCTGGGCCTGCTCGTCGCCAGCGCGCTGGCGGCGTGGCGCGGCAAGGCGCGCGGTGTTCCGCCGGAGGCATTCTACGACCTCACGTTCATCGCCGTGATTTCGGGATTTCTTGGCGCGCGGGTGCTGTTCATCATCACGAATTTCGGGGAGTTCCTCTCCGACCCGGTTCCGTACCTCCTCTCGCGGACGGGCTTTGTGTTCCTGGGCGGCCTGATGGCGGCGGCGGCGTGTTGCTCGTGGTATGTGATCCGGCGTCGGCTCGACTTCTGGACCATCGCCGATGTGATGGCGCCGTCGATCGCGGTGGGGCACGCCTTTGGGCGCATCGGGTGCCACCTTTCGGGATGCTGCTATGGCGGGGTCTGCGAATCGCCGCTGGGCGTGCGCGTGCCGCGCGTGTTGATGCCGATGGGAGAGCTCTGGCCCAACGCCTATGGCGACCAATTGGCGGAGGGCGTGCTCCCTCCCGACGCCCTGTGGTCGCTGCCGGTGTGGCCGGTGCAGTTGATGGAATCCACCTCGCTGGCGGTGCTGGCGAGCGTGCTGCTGTTGATCGCGACGCGGAGCCACCGCAAGGGAACGATTTTCGGCGCCTACCTGGCGGGATACGCGGTGTTGCGGTTTGGGCTCGAGATGCTGCGCGGAGACGAACTGCGCGGCGTCTATTTCGGATTCCTCAGCACGTCCCAGATTCTTTCCATCGCGCTGCTGGGCACGGGGATCGTGATCCTCGCCACGGCGAAGCGACGCCCGCCCGGGATCATGCCGGGCACGGTTCCGCCGCCCCCCGCGGAGCCGACGGCGGATGATTCCGTCAAGTCGCGGGCCGCCGTGCGGTCGCGTTCGCGCGGCGGAAGGTAGCGGCCCATGTCGTTTGGCGGACGTATTGGCATCATTGGCGCCGGGGCGCTGGGGGCGCTCTATGGCGCGCGCATCGCCCGCGCGGGCCACGACGTGCACTTCCTGCTGCGCGGCGACTACGAGGCGGTGCAGCGCGATGGCCTGAAGGTCTTCTCTCCACAGGGCGATTTCGAACTGCGCCCGCCTGTCTATCCGTCACCCGGGGCGATGGGCCGGTGCGATCTGTTGATCGTCGGGATGAAGGCGACCGACATCGCGGCGCTGGCACCGATCCTGGCGCACACCACCCATGCGGAGACGGTGGTGCTCACGCTGCAGAACGGCCTCGGCAACGAGGAAGCCATCGCGGCGATGCTGGATGCGCTGTATTCCGGCGGCACCGGGCGCGGGCGCGTGATCGGCGGCGTGGCGTTCCTGTGCAGCAACCGCACGGCCCCCGGCGTGATCCATCACATGTCCTATGGCCGCGTCCGCATGGCGGAGCTTGCGGGCCCCGCGCTCGACCGCACCCGCGCCATCGCCCAGCTTTTTCTCGACGCGGAGTTCGGCTGCGAGGTGTCGGACTCCCTGGCGACGATCCGGTGGGAAAAACTCGTGTGGAACATCCCCTTCAACGGCCTTGGCGTGGCGGCACATCACGCCGATTCGCAGGTGTGCGTCACCGACGACGAACTGCTCCGCGTGTCGCGGGGCCTGATGGAGGAAGTGGTTGCCGCCGCCCGCGCCGCCGATGGCGTGGAGATCGCGCCAGCCTTCATCGACCTGATGATGAAATACACGCTCGACATGGGGCCGTATCGCAGCTCCATGCAGCTCGACCACGAGGCGGGACGCCCGCTGGAGGTGGAGGCGATCCTCGGCGAACCAGTCCGCCGCGCCCGCGCCGCGGGAATCGCGGTGCCGCGCATGGAAATGCTTTATGCGATCGTGCGGCGCGTGGATGCGGTGCGGGAATAGGCCGCTGGCGTGTGTGGCTTTCTGATTTTTCGGGCGGCCCGATGGGTGGACGAAATTGACCTGGTTGACGATATCGACCCCATTGTGTCAATCACGTCGATTTGGTCCATTCAGGTGCCCGGTAAACCGGATCTTCAGAATGCCTCAACGAATCCACACGCCGCTGACGCGGTGCTTCGCCTCGTACTGGCGCTTCATCGGGACCCATGCCAGATACGCAACCAGGGCGAATGCGCCGCCGATGCCGTAGGTCACGCGCAGCGCCATGGCGTCGGTCATGCCGATCGCGGGGCTCTCCAGAACAGCGAGGAGCCCCCAGATCGCGAGGTTGCCGATGAGGCCGCTCAGCACGGAGAACACGATGCCAAAGAGCGACTGTGCGCTGGACTTGAGCGAGGGCGGCGACTCCCGGTGGATGAACAGGACACCGCACAGATACGCCAGGCCAAACGTGATCATGTGCAGCGCGTTGGACGCCAGAACCACCCATGGCACCGGCCAGAGCGAAATCATCGCACACCGAACGGCCATCGCCACGGGAATTGTCGCCAGAAGCGCCATCAGCCTGACGCGGGCCAGAATCGCGTTGCCATAGAAGAACACCACCGTCTCCGCCAATGCCGCGAAGGAAAAGCACGCCATGATGAACAGGCTGGTGGAGCCGGCATCGCTCAGCAGCTTTGCCTGCAGGATATGAAACGGCTGGGCAACGGTGTGCACGATCAGGCTGAAGACCAAAAACCAAACCATCGTCGGGTTGCGCAGCAACAGCCCCTGCGCCGCGCGAAAGGAGAGCGGCCCCACCCCCGTGCGGCGGGCGCGCTCCCGCGGGGCGTGATCCTTCAGCATCAGGATCGTCGCGACGAAGAACAGCTCGAAGAAAACCAGGATCGGCCACATCACCGTCACGGTCAGCGCCGGGTGATCCGCAAGCCGCCCGATCACCACCGTCAGAATCGCGAATCCAATCGAGCCCACCAGGCGGATGCGGCCAAACAATTCCTCGCCGCGGCGGCTCTCCAGCGCCAGCGCGTTCAGCAGGCTGATGCGCGGCCCCATGAAGACGGAGAGCGCCGCGACGCCGAGCGCCAGCAACGGCAGCGTGGGAGGGATCAGGGGAAAGAGGGCTTGCACCACACTGGCCGCGAGCGCCATTCCCACCATCATCGTGGTGCGGCGCAGTCGGCTATCGGCCAGCCAACCCGCGATCTGGCCCGCGATCAGGGACATGACCGCCTGAAGCGCGAGCAACAGGGCAATGACGCCCGAGGAAAGGCCGAGGTTGCCCAGATACACCGGCAACAACGGCATCAGCGCCGCCACCAGCGCAAACTGACTCACCATCCCCGCCGCCAACCGCGCCGGCGAGTTGGCCAACGGTTCCACACCGCCAACCGGCTCCCTTGATTCCACCGGAAGAGAATCCCCAAGCGACGATGAAGAAGCAGAAGCCAAAGACACCCTCGGAGTACCACGGCATCCTCCTCGTGGACAAACCCGAGGGGATTACCTCCCACGATGTCGTGGACCGCGTGCGCCGCATTTTCGGCACGCGGGCCGTGGGGCATACCGGCACTCTCGACCCGCAGGCGACTGGATTGCTTGTCCTGCTCCTTGGCGAGGCAACCAAGATTTCCGAGTACCTCATGGGCGTCGACAAGTCCTACGAGGGCACCGTCAAGTTCGGCATCGTGTCCGACAGCTACGACATGGATGGCGACGTGCTCCCCGGCCCCGGCGGCGCGATCCCCACGGATCTGGCCGCGCTTCAGGAGATGGCCAACGCCTTCGTGGGGGAAATCTCCCAGATGCCGCCGCCGTTCTCCGCGCGCAAGGTGGGCGGGAAAAAGCTCTATGAATATGCCCGCAGCGGCGAGACACCGCCGCAGGTCGAAGCCCGCGTCGTGAAGGTGGGCGCGTTCGAGTTGCTCACGCTTGAGGGCGACCAGTGCGAGTTCGGCGTCGATTGCGGATCGGGAACCTACGTGCGTTCGCTGGCCCACGAGCTGGGCCAGAAGGCCGGCTGCGGCGGCGTGCTGTCCGAACTTCGCCGCACCGATGTGGGCGCCTTCGGCATCGAGGACGCCCGCACGCTCGAACAATTGGAGGCTCTGACCACGGCGGCGGAGCGCCGTGCCTGCCTGCTGCCGATTCGCCGCGCGCTGCCACACCTTCCCGCGGTGTTTCTGCTGGGCGGGGCGGAGCGGTGGCTGCGCAACGGCCAGGCCATCCCCAGCAGCATGGTCCACGCGGAGGACGACCGCCCCGCGCGCCGCGGGGTGCCCACGGTGCTCTGCCGCATCAACGGAGAGGCCATCGCCATTGCCAAGGCCGAGCCCGCGCCTCCCTCACCCCCGCCCCGCGCCATGGCCGGCGCGCCGGGGCCGTGGTTCCTCCCCGTCAAGCTCTTCGAGATCCCCGAAACCCGCCCCCGCGAGGAAGAGCCCGAGGCCGACGAGTGACCGTCCGATTCGTCCACTGCGAATTCTGCCAACGGCTCGGCGATTTCCAGACGATGAACATGTGCCCCCTCTGCCGCAAGGTCATCTGCCGCGCCTGCAAGCACGATGGCGTGCTGCAATCCGGGCGCTGCGCCAAGCGGGTGGCATGCGAGGGGAAGGAAGGCGCGCCGGGCCAGAAGTAGGGTGGCCGCCGTGGGCGTCACCGCCCGCGCCGCCTTGAGTCTCCCTCTCAGGCCGACACGGGCTCCGGCTCGATGGCGCCGTGGATCAGGTCGGCGGCCTGCTGTTCCAGCGAGCCCTTCATCGACACGAAGTCGGCGGAGTCCAGCGCGAGGTCGGCGATCACGAAGGATTCGCCGAGCTTGGGGTGCAGGAACGCGAGGCGCTTCTCCGGCGTGCGGCCTGTATAGACAAGGACGCGGTACTTCATCAACAGGTGGGCGAGAAGGAAAAGCTGGGGCGCCAGGTCGGCGGATTCCTCGGAGGTTTCCTCCGTGGAGTACAGCGCGGCGAAGAGCCGCCACAGCGCCTCGTTGCGCTCGGACTTTTGCAGGCGGCGCTGCTCGGGAGAGAGCGCGGCGGCGCGCTTGGTCACCCAGAAGGAAAAGTACTGCTCCTCTCCAAGCCGCGACCAGCACGTGGGACAGAAGTCCTTGCGGACGACTTCTTCCTTCTCCGTGAGCTGGATCAGCGACGGATGCTTGCCCGCCACGTTCAGTGGACCCGAGCACAGCAGGCACGTGTTTCCCGGCCTGGCGACCGCCAGGTAGTTGTCGCGCTCCGTCGCCAGCTTTGCCGCCATCGGTGAACTCCCCGGGAATTGCCGCCGATGGAGAGCACATGCCGGCGCCCCGTTGGTGGCAAGTGAATTGGGGGAAGCTGGGGAAAGCGCCTGCTACTGCACCTTCTCATCCTCGAAGATGAAGAACTTCTGGAGGGCGATGTGTTGTTCGAGCCCGCCGGGGGTGGGGCCGAGGGATTCGAGGTAGATCCAGCCGTCGCGGCTTTCGAAGGGGAGGGCGACCCAGGTGTACTGGGGGAGGGCACGGTCCTGGGGGAGCCAGAGGTCCTGGACGGCGACGAGGCGGCCCTCGCAGTCGCGGACGCCGACGGTGCCGCCGCGGGGTCCGTAGCCGAATTCGAAGCCGAAGAAGCGCGCGCCCTTGATGCGGTCGTCGTGGATGGCAATGCGCGAGCCGGTGTGGCGGGCGCGGAACTCCATGGAGTGGGACGGCTTGAGCCACGCGCCGCGGCGCGGCGGTTCGGCAAGGCGCCAGCCGAGGGGGCCCGCCTCCACGTTCTCCAGAAAGTCGGCGGGTCGGAGCAGGGGCTCGATCTGCTCGTCGGGCGCGTTCATCACCAGCCGCATCGCCAGGCGCAGCGCGTTTCCCGACAACATCGCTCGCGCGCGGGGCAGATGGAACACGTTCTCCGGCGACTCGACATAGGGGACGCGCTTCGTCCATCCGTCGGCCTTGGGATGCGGCGGACGTCTATACAGCGCGGCCCCGACGAACTCGCCGAGGTCGGCTCCGTCGAGGATGGGCTCGATGCCGATCGTGGAGGGATAGCCAAGCCAGCTCTGCCAGCGGCCAACGGGAAGTACGGCGCGCCGCGTTTCGCCGCGCGACGTGAGGGGGGCCGTCGTGACGCCATCGGGCGGCAGCAGCGGCGCGATGTCGTCGGCATAGCCGCGCGCGTTCGCGATCTGTCCGCGGGGGGCGTGGATGGCGCGGATCGTGGATTCGAGGAGGCGAAGCCTACCGGTGGACATGCCGTAGGTATCGAAGGCGCTGAAGCCGGGGGCCCACTCTGCGACGAGGAGATCACCCGGCAGGCCCTGTACTCCCGTTGGCATTGTGAGGGTGGTGGCGCGGTCGCCCGACTGCACCGTGGGGGCGCCCGGGCGCCACTGTGCGATACGCTCTCCTGTCGGGTCCGACTCAATGGTGTACTGCTCGCGCGTCGTGAACTCCACGCCGCCCTTACGACTCGTCGCCCGGAACTGGATAATCGTGGTTCCTCCGGCGCCGTGTGCGGGCGGGGTGGCGGTCCAGAAAAATCCGATGGTTCCCGTGGCCGGGCTCGCGAAGGCAAGGGGCGGCCATCCGATATCGAAAACCTCGACGCCCTCCCCGAGATGCCGCGCTGGATCGGCTCCGAGTGTACCTTTCCAACCAAGAGGCAAATCGAGCCGAACCTCCAGCTCGTCAAGACCTGGCTCCACGACATCCACCACGAACATGCCTTCGATGAAGGGTCCCACGGTGAAGTCCGATGCAGTCGGGGTAAGGACGGCAATGGGGTTGTATATATAGCTGCATGCGGGCAGCCCGGTGTCGTCGGTCCCTGCTGACACGATGCGATTGGCGACGCCGTGATCGACCGTTGGGGAATAGGCGGTGAGTTGGACCAGCTCGGCATCGTCGCCGAACGAATACCCGACCAGCACGATATCCTGCAGCGCGTGGGCAAAGACCTCGGGGGCCCAGCCTGGCTTCGGAACGACCTCCGCGGCGAAGGGGACGCCGATCCCGGGGAAGATGGCGAACGCGGCGGGAAAATCCCCGCTCCGCCGCGCTGACAACGCGCAGGAGTAGTTGACGTTCGGCAGCGCCTTCGCGGTTCCGGCAAGATCGGCAAGACTCGAACTTGAATAGTAATGGGGAGAGCCGTCGATCCTGAGGGAAAAATCCATCTCGTCGATGGCGCGGGGGTCGTGGGCTGATCCACCAATTGAGGCGAAGAGCACACGGCCCGCGCCACGGGTCCACGCTGGTTCCCCGATGCGTCCCGGTTTGCGCTCGCTTTGCGTCACCCACAGCCTTGGCAATAATTCGGGTGCGGCGCCCTCGGGGATCGGCTTGGTGCGTATCTCCGAGCGGCCAAGGGCCTCGCCCTCGGCGCCACCCCGCCATGCAAACTCAACGCGCTCGCCCGCTTTCAGGAGGAACGGTACGCGGAGCCAGGAGCGTCGTCCCGACCGCCCTGCATAGCGTGTCGCAAAGTCGCCCATGCCCGCGTGGGAGCCGCAGAGCTGACGCCAAGGCACCTCGATCCCGGCCAGGTGGATATACAAGTCGGCAGAGAGCGTTCCCTCCAACTGGGTCCACGCGATCTCCGTCACCAACTCGTCCTTCGCCGCCGTATAGACAACAGGCTTGCTCCCCGCGCTCAGCGACTGCGTTGGAAACGACGTCACCTCGCCGTCCGGAACAATAGCGGCAGTGTCCTCCCACGCGGTTGCCGCCTCTGTATAGACACGGGGAACGCCCGCCGGGGGCTTCATGCGGGGGGTCCAGGTGGTGACGGGGGTTGCGGGGGCGAAGACGGCGGCGTCGGCGGACCACGCGCACCAGGTCTGGCCGGAGAGCGTGATCCTGAGTCCCTTGGCGAAGGGCATGGGGAAGTGCAGCGCCGTGCCGCCGGTGGCGGGCTGGACGAAGGGCGGCTCCATCGGCGGGAACCTGCCCGCGGCGAGGTCCGTCCAGAGGCATTCGAACTGGGGCTTGGCGGCGCCGTCGAAGTAGAAGCGCAGGTAGCCCATTGGCTCGTCGGCCCACAGCCGCGTGAGGACGCCGGGGCCGCCGATGTCGAGCATGACGGACTCGATGCCCTCCTCGCGGAGGAAGCGGCCCGCGTCGAAGGGGCCGTCGCTGGTGCTGGAGAACCGCACGGCGCGGCGCGGCGGATCGGCGGGCGCCATCAGCGTCGCGGGATCATACATTTCGCGGAGCGCGTCCGCGAGTCCGTATGCCCCCGCAAGCGCGGGGAGGAGGATGAGGGCGAGGAGAAACGCCGCGAGGGCTCCCGCGCGAGGCCGCAGACAGGGGCGGCGGTTCACTCTCGGTTGCTATGGAATGGGGCGGTGGAACCATCGAGTTGATGGTTGTGGATCTGGTGCTGGATTACGACGGGCGAAACGGCGAATTCGCTGGCGATGTCCTCGATTTCCTCGGCGTCGAGGTGCCCGGCCGCGAGCCTCAGCCTGATCCCCGCGGCGGGGGCGAGAAACTCTGCGGCAAAGGCGCGATTCGCCTTCTGGCCGTCGGTGGAGGACTTGGTGGCAAGCTGTGCCCCGCCGTCGCCGCGAAGAATGGCGGCGGCGAGCAGGCGGCAGCAGGTGAATCGCTGTCGCTCTGGCCGGATCATCCAACTCGGGATTGCGAATTGCGGGTTGGCTCCGACCACTGCGCCCTCGACTCCGGCAGGAAAATAGGGTCCGGCGGGTAGGCTCCGCACCCCCGCGAATCCGGGAATGGCGCCGCTTTCGATGGGCTCCGCGGGATCGAGCTTGAGCCTGGCGCGGAAGGCGACGGCGGCGCTATAGCCAACCTCCCACGGGCGAGCTCCGTTGCCGTTGGAGTGGGCGGGGGCGCCGCCGCGAAGTCCGGGGATCGACTCGGTCGCCTCTCCGCCGGTCTCCATTTTCTGGAGAAGCGCGCGGAGGCGGTGGGCGTCCTCGCGGAGAGTATGCAGCGTGGAAACTGGGAGGAGTTCGCGGAGGATTTCGGGAGGGGTTGAGTGCGCCGCTTCCACGAGCGCGTCGCGACCATCGTCGGCCATGGCAAAGGGGTCCTCGCCCAGCATGCCCGCCGCCTCGCAGAATTCCCGCTCCTCCGCGCCGAGATGGCGGATCGCGTTCCACTCCTCCTCCAGGGGGGTGCCGCGTATGCCGGTCTCTTGCAGGCGGCCCACCACGGATTCCACAAAGCGGCGCAACTCCCCTTCCACCTGGGCTCGGTCGAGGACGGCCTCCCCGGCGGTGAGGAACGCGATGCGGCAGTCGGGGCGTGGCTGTGCCTGCCACGCGGCCCTGACAGTGGAGCCCTCTGGCGAGAGAAGCACCGGGGGAAATGCGTATCCATCGCCAACGCGGTGCAGCTCGTGCGCGGCGGCGAATCCCTCGCGGGCGGGGTGGCTGCCCTCCCACAGAAGCCGGAACCAGTTGGCGCAGATCCACTCGGCCATCGGATAGAGCGGCGCGTGGATCCTGTCGCGAACGGTGCGGATCGGCAGGTCGAGCACGCGCGTGGGGATGCCATCGCCCACGCGCAATTCAAGGCTTCCCCATGTCGCGCGCAACTCCTCGCCGCGCGCCGCCTCTGGCGATTGCCAGTCGAAGAGGATTTGGAGCCGCTCGCTCATAGTCCCGATGGGTGTTCCTCCGGTCGCAGTCGATAACCCTTGTATGCGCCTTGCCCGCGATTCACCAGGCGAGCCTCGAAAACGTCGTCGCCCTCGCGGTGCCATGCGTATCGCGGAAAATCGCCTTCCCATGGTCCGCCAACCCTGCCGTCCCGCAACGCGGCCTTGAGCCATTCGTTCATCTCGCCAAGTCGGCTGGCGAATTCGGGATCGCAAATGCTGGCGTCCGCGCGCGGAGCCGGTTGCCCGGCAAAGGTGGGGGCGTCCTTGTGCTCCGGGCTCCCCACATAGTGGACCCGCTCGGCAAGCGCGGCCAAGTCCGTGCCCGGCGGTGGGGAGGTCCCCGGGCGCCTGATCAGCGGCCTCTGTCTGCGCGGCGCCCGCATGGGGTCCAACCTCCATCTTCAGTTGCCTACAGGCTCACGCTCTCCCGTCTCCCGCTCGCGGTCAAGCTCAGCGCCGCTGGCGCTCCCTCTCCCGTGGGTTGTAGCCGGGATCGCCAGTGCCATACACCTCGTCGAAATCCAGAAGGCGGCGCGTCTTGAAGCGGATGCTGAAGGGAAGGTTCCTGACGCTGGAGCCGGTGATGGTGTCGGCGCCGCGGCGAATGGTCACGGTGTAGCGCTTGTCGGGTTCCGCATAGCCGCTGACGATGAGCGTGGTCCAGCCGGTCTCTGGGTCGTTGCGGAAGTTGATGTTGGGCGAGCCCGCGAGCGCGGGACTGAAGCGGATGTCGTCCGCCGCGATCGACTCGCGGTCGATGGGGGCGTTGAAGTAGAAACGCAGGGGCTGGTCGAAATTCAAGCGGGCCTCGTTGTCGCCGTCTGCGGGGGAGGACCCGATCACCATCGCGTCGCCGGTGGTGAAGGCGAAGTCGAAGTCCTCGGCCATCTCCACGCCCTCCGCATTGGCGGCGGACTTGGCGATCTTGAGCTTGTAGTTGGTGCTGTATTTCAGGGGGCTCGCGCCCGATGCGCTGGGAATCGCGGCGAGGTCGATGGTCACGGTGTCCTGGGCGCCGCGCCCGGCGTCGCCCGCGGCGCGGGCGGTGAAGCCGACCTCCGGCGCGAAAGACAGCGCCGCCATCACGGTGTCGATTCGCATGGGCTGGGAGAATTGCACGGTGAGCGTGGTGGGATTGCGAATCGCGACGCCGGCGGCGCCGTTGGCGGGCGACGTATAGACAACGCGGGGTCGGGTGACGCTCTTCTCCAGCGTCAGTTCCTCCGTCAGGATCGGATCGCCCGTCGTCACGCGGACATCGTTCAGCGTCGCCGTCAGGTAGCCCGTGAACATCGCCACCATGTCATAGTTGCCGGGCGTGATGCCATAGATCACATACTCGCCCGCCGCGTCGGTAAAGGCGATCATGCTGGTGCCCGCCAGCGACACGGCGATGCCCGCGTTGCTTTCGGCGTCCTCCAGCGTGACGCGGCCATAGAGGGTTCCCGAAGTGGCGAGCGCGGTGGTGTCCTCCACCAGGGAGAACGTCACCTCGGCGGCGGGGACGAAGTCGAGTTCGAGGAGGAACTTCTTCTCCAGCAGATAGCCGGGCGCGGCGGCGGCGGCGATGTAGCGCCCCGCGGGAATCCCGCGCAGCTCGAAGGCGCCGCTGGCGTCGGGCGTGGTGCTGTGGCTGGTGCCCTCCAGCACGACGCTGACGCCCGTGTAGTCGCGGACCGTTGTGCCGTCGGCGGCGAGCAGGTCCACGCGGCCATAGATGGTGCGGTCCTGCGCGGTGGCGGCGGCGCCGTCGCCCAGGCGCATCTCGCCCAGATCGGTTTCCTTGCCGCCGGTCACCGTGGCGGAGCGCCGTAGCGGCTCGAATCCGGCGAGCGTATAGTTCACGGTGTACGTGCCCGGCTCCGTGTTGAGGAGTTCCCATTCGCCGGTGGCGATGGTCACGGTGCGATGGCGGGTGCCCTCCAGCGAGACGACGACGCCGGGCGATGGATCGCCGCCGGTGCCAAGGACCTTGCCGCGCAGATTGCCGAGGGAGCCCGGCGGCAGCCCCGCGCCCGTGATGCCGCTGCGCTGCTCCATCAACACGCGGAGGAACTTGTGAAAGGGCTGGGCCTTGCGGAGGTCGGTGGCGGTCACCTCCAAGGGCTCGAAGGCAAGGCTCTCCAGGTCGGCGCGCATCGCGCGGATCTGGTACTTCCCCTCCGCGAGCCCGCTGAGCGCGAAGCGCCCGTTGGCGTCGGTGAGCGCCATCAGGGAGGTGCCCTCGGCAAAGACCATGACGCCGAATGCGTCGTATCCCGTGGGAACGCCGATCTCTCCCGCGGCGCTGGCGGTCTGGCCGGCGGGCGCCTGGGGCGGCGGCTGCAGGACGACGCTGCCCTCCGGCTTGCCGTCGTCGTCCTTGCCGCACCCTGTCGCGAAAAACGCAGCGAGGAGGATCATGCAGGCGAGGCGGGCCAAGCGGAGGCGCGGCGCGGGCGACCAAGGCAGCTTGGGCATCCTGCCCCAGCCCGGTTGCCCGATGGGTTCCATCGTGCCTAGACGTTTGACCGGCGCGGGCGAGACGCCCACGCCACCCTCCGCGCCATGCGATCGCGTTGTTGTATATCTCGCCGCCATCCCGCGTTCCTCACTCGTAGAGTAAGATCCCCTTCCTCGTTGCCAGGAACGCCGCGATTTGCGGGGTTCCGGCTATCAGGTCGTGAATCTGCCGCGGCTTGAGGCCGCTCTTCAGCGCCTCCACCACGGAGGCGTCGCCATAGGCGCCCCCGCGCGCGGGCAATTCCATACTATCCGGGCGGGGCTCCCCGGCGAGCCGAAAAGCAAGGCTCAGCGCCAGCGGGCTGATCGGGGCGGCGCCGGTGGCGTCCACCGCCAGAAGGCGGCGTGCCTTGCCGTGAACCTCGCCATCGACTGGCTGGACCTTGACGCCCTCGGGGGCGAGGGTTGTCAGCCGCTCGGCCACGGTGAAGGGGTCGAGCTCAGATGGTTCCAGCAGAAGGCGTACCGCGCCGGCCTCGTTGCGCGCCATCGCCATGTGGCTCCAAGCGGGGCCAAGGGCGAGGCGCCCCGCGGCGGCGAGGGCGGCGCCGTGGTCGGCCACGACGGGAAGGGCCAGCACCTCCGCGATGTGGGCCTTGCCGTCATCTGTCAGGTTGGCGGCGTCGGGGCTGGGCGGCCATTGGGCGCGCGGGGCGGTGCGTTTCCAATTCGCCATTGGCGCCACGTGGAGGTCCGCCTGGATGCCGTATATCTTGTTGTACAGGAGCGCCAGTTCCCCCGCGGTGAGGCCGGGGAGGAGGGGGATTGGCCGAAAGGCGTCGCGGCTCCCGGGCTCGGCGCTGACGGCGACGGGGCCCTGAACAATGGCGGGATCGGCGAGCGAGGGGCGGTCGAACACGACAAGGCGCTTCCCCTGGATGGAGGCCTCCTCCAGCGCCGCGCCGAGAACTGCCGCGTCCAGCGCCGTGCGCGGGCCCTCCAACGCCACGTCGAAGACGATGGTGTTGGCGCTGGCCAGCATGTCGCGCGTCGGGCGAAAGGCGTCGGGAGTCAGGTATTCGACGGGGAGCCCTTCCCTGACACGGAGGGCAGCCTCCAGCCCCGCCGTGGCCGTGGTAATGCCGTCGGCCACCACCAGGACGCGGTCCAGCGCCACGTTGTAGGCGCGGGCCAGATGCTCCGCCGTGTGGGTGCCCGCGGTGTCGATGGCGGTGGAGTTGGTGACGAGGACCACGCGGCGCCCGCGCAGCTCGGCGAACTCGGCCAGCGCCGCGCTCTCCACGCCAAGGAGGAAGCCGCGCTCCGGCGCGAGGCTCTTCAGCGCCGCATCGTCTAGGGTGAGGGCCGGGCCCTCCGCGCGCGGAACCGGCAGCGGCGGCGCAACGACCGTGCTCCTGGCCGAACCGCCGCCACACGCCGCGACCAGCGCCCAGAGTGCCAGCACCCCCCACACGCGGAGCATTTCCGCCATCGTGATCAACCTGCGTTGCGCCATGCCGCGTGCCTTCCCTCAAAGGAAACTGTGGCCGTCACAGCGAGGTTTGCCCCGCCCCGCCAAAGGGCAAGCGCAAGAACGCCAGGGATGAGGGATGAACGGCAAGAGCGGCAGGGGGACATGTGGGGGGTGGCCCATCCGTCCCATCGCTCCCATTCGTCCCATCCACGCCGTCTGGTCTCCCTTGACGCCCAAGCACATATTCCGATACAAGAAAACAGGAATGACAAGAACTCCAGAAGGAGGCTCGCCATGAAAACCAATCACAAAACCGACGTACTGATTGTCGGGGCTGGTCCCACGGGTTTGACGGCGGCGGTTTGTCTATCGATGGCGGGCTTTCGGGTGCGGGTGGTGGACCGGGGCCCGGGCCCCGTGCAGGAGAGCTATGCGACGATCTTGCATCCGGCGACGCTGGAGATTTTGGGGCGGCTGGGGCTGCTGGAGCCGCTTCTCGCGGAGGGGCACCGCATCAACCGCGTGGTGGTGCGCGATGCGTTGCGCGTTCACGCGGTGGCCGACCTGTCGGTGGTGGATGGTCCCTATCCGTTTGCGTTGTCGCTGCCTCAGGACCGGCTGGAGCAGGCGCTTTCCACTGTCCTGCGCCAGATGCATGTGCCGATCCACTGGAATCGCGACCTGATCGAGTTACATGCGGAACCGGGTGGCGTGAAGGTCACAGTGGTGGAGATGCAGGAGATCGCCCAAGGCTATGCCGTGTCGGGGATGAGGCGCGTCGCGGGGAGCGAGGACCACGTGGAGGCGAGCTATGTGATCGGCGCCGACGGGATCAACTCGACGGTGCGGCGCTTGATGGGATTCGCGGTGGAGAATCGCCGCGGCGGGCACACCCACGCGCTCTATGAGTTCGAGACGCGCGATCCGATTCTGGATGAGATTTTGATGATCGTGGGCGAGTCGGGTCGGTCCTCGTTGATCCCCGTGGGAACCAAGCGCGCCCGTTGGACGTTCGAGCTGGCGGAGGACGAGGCTGCGGAGCCGACGGCGGAGGGGCTGCGCAGAATGCTCACGTCGCGCGGAATCGGTTTGTGGCCGCAGATCGAAAAGCTTCACTGGGCGGACCAGATGGTCTTTGGCGAGTGGTTCGCGACGGAGTTTGCGCGGGGTCGCGTTTGGCTTTGCGGGGACGCGGCCCATCAGGTTGGCCCCTTTGCGGCGCAAAGCATGAACGCGGGCATCGCAGAGGCGGCGCACGTGGCGTCGCTGCTTGCGGAGCTCGCCGCCGATGGCGATCCCGGCGGCGCGGCGCGCGCCTACGACGCCGACCGCCGGGCACACTGGCGCGGATTTCTGGCGGATGCCGCATGGGGCCTTGTGCCCGGGGCGGAGGAGCCGTGGGTCCGCGCCCACCGCCACACCATCACCGGATGCCTGCCGGTCTCGGGCCGTTCATTGGAGATGGTGGTTCAGGGAATGATGGCGGTCGTGTAGGTTTACCGCGCGGAACTCGCCCGCCGAAAAAAAACCGAGGCGCGAAAAGGCGAAGTGGCGTTGCCCCCCGGCGCGCGCGCGGCGACGGATGCTTCATTGATGCTGCAATCGCCACGAGGGGCTTTGCCATTTGAAGGTTCGGGATCTTGCCACGGCGCTTGGCGTCTCATCCGATGAGGTGATTCGCCTTTTGGAGAATGACCGTGCGGCGTTTCGCAAGCGCGGGTTTCGCCTGCCCACCACGCTGACCGCTGGGATGATGATCGAGGCGAAGCTCTATCGCGAGTGCCACGACCGCTATGTGGCGCCGCCCAAGGGCGCGCCGCCCGCCAAGGCACCCAGCGCGAATGGCAGCGACCTGCTGGACGATCCGAATTTCGACCCGCAGGAACTTGAAGCGAACTTCGCGAAGGCGGTGTCGCCGGAGATCAGAGACCTGCTGACGATTCTGGGGCTGGCGGGCGGCGGCATCAAGCGCTCCGTGCTGTTCGACGCGATGCAGCGGGGATGCAAGAACCTGCCCAAGAACTTCCCCTCGCTCGCGCCCAAGGGTCCGTTCAGTTCGGCCATCGAGTTGTTGTCCAAGAACGACTTGATCATGAATATCGACGGCAATATCGAGTCCCACCCCGAGCTGGGCGAGATCATGGCGCGGGATGCGGTGCTCGATGGCCGCGCGGAGCCGTTGATGGCGGCGCTGACGGCCGCGTTTCAGGCGGACTCGGCCACCCCGGCGAATCGGCGCGGGGCCCCGGTGTTCTCCATGGAGGAGCGGCGCGCGCGGTTCCGGTTCGCCGCGTTTCGCGGAGAGATGGAGGAGTTCCTCAAGCTTCACGACGCCCGCGAGCGGGCCTACGATAGATTGGATTTCGAGGAGCAGGAGCGCCCCCCGGCGATCGGCAGCGTGGTGGCGTATCCCTTGGATGCGAAGTGGCTGGCGCGCTTTCCCCCTCGGGCGCGGGCGTTGGGTCTCATGGGCATCTACGCCTATGAAATCAATAACGGCACCGGCAACGGCCACGTGTATCTGGCGCCGCTGGAGGAGAATCTTTCGGCGCTGAAGCCGCTTCCCGTATCGCCGGTCTTCCTGCTGTTGGACGCGGCGGTGCTCCACGGGCGGGCGGGGCTGGCGGAGGCCGTGGCGACGCTTCAGGGCAGGAGCGAGCCGGGCGGCATTCTCGCCGCCGGCGTTTCGCGCTTCATCGCCATTGGCCCATCCAGGGAAGCGGGCGACCTGATGCTCAAGGGATACCGCGCCATCGACAAGGACCGCTCCCTCCGCCTCCCGCTGGAGTCGCTCCCCGATTTGCTCGTCTGGGTGGCGTTCCTGTGTTCGCTGCGCATGGACGAGCGGACCGGCAAGTCGCTGCGCAAGCTGGTAACGTTCCCCCGGCGCCAGGCCTACCTGAACGATCTGGGCGCGGATGTGGCCGCGCGGCAGCTCATGGCTGCGACGGAGAACAATGCGGCGTCGCGGCAGTTGAGGTATTTGGTGCCCCACATGGAAAACTTCGATCCGTTCCTGTCGCTGGTTTGGTTCTCCGCCGCGTGGGCCTTCGGGCCGGAGGCGGTCAAGTCGCTGCCGCAGACCCTCCCCGCCCTGGAGAAGCTAAGCGACACCAGCCGATGGGAAGGCATCGGGCCCCAAGTGGTGGCGTTGATGGGCGACTTGGGTATCCCGGTGATGTCGCGCTTCGCGCCGGCGGCGGAGCCGTGGCACCGCGCCATCTCCATTCCCGCGCCGTGGGAAACCGCCATGCGGGAGATCGAGCGCCTGGCCGCCCCCCACGCCGCGGGCGATGGCGAGCCCGCCCCAGTCGTCGACCGCCGACTCTCGTGGGAGGTCCACGTCTCGACCGCCAACGGGTTGATCTGGGTCAATCCCCTGGAGCAGCGCGCGCTGAAGTCGGGGAAGTGGAGCAAGGGCAAGCTGTGCTCGATCGGATCGATGCTCACGGGGGATACCGCGTGGCAGACCGAACTCGACCGCCGCATCCTTGGCTCCGCCGTGAAGGACGCGTCGTACTATGGGCGCGCGGATTACATGCTCGACATCGTCAAGGCGCTGCCGCTCTTGGCCCGGCATCCCAGCCTCGTCGATCCGCGCGATGGCGAGCCCGTCTATCTGGAGATCGCCCAGCCGCAGTTGTCGGTGGTCGGCGCGGAGGGCGGCGAGCTGGAGATGCGCCTCGATCCGCTCCCGCCCGAAAAGGGGGATTTCCACATCTTGGAATTGTCCGCGGGCCGGTATCGCGTTTTCCATTTCGACAAGACGGCAAAGGGGCTGGCGGCGGTGCTGGGCGCGAAGGGCCTCCGCGTGCCGCCCGCCGCGCGGGAGCGCGTCGAGCGCACCGTCTCCGCGCTGGCGAGCACGCTGACGGTTCAGACCGACAGCCAGGCATCCATCGCCGCGGAAGCGCGCCAGTCGGACTCCACCCCGGTCCTGCAATTGCAGCTGCGCGGCGGCAACGTTCTGGCGTCGATGCTTGTGCGCCCGCTGGGCGAGGGCGGCCCGTCGCTCCCGCCGGGCGATGGCGCCGCCCACATCACCGCGCGGCTTGAGGGAAAACTCGTCCGCACGGAACGCGATCACCCAGCGGAATCCACGCGCGCCCAGGCATTCGTCGATTCGTGCCCGTGCCTGCTTCTGGAGCAGGAGGAAGGTTCGCTCTGGCACTGGACGCTGAGCCTGGACCACGGGCTGGAGGCGCTGAGCTGTGCGCGCGACGCGGGCGACGCCGTCCGCGTGGAGTGGCAGGGCGACCGGCGCATGAATGTCGCCGCGCGCGCCGGGATGCAGCAAGTCCGCGCGTCCGTCCATTCCGCAAGCGACTGGTTCACCCTCAGCGGCGAAGTGCGGGTGGACGAGGGGAAGGTGATGGAGCTGCAGGACTTCGTGGATCTCCTCTCGACCGCGACCGGGCGCTTTGTGCCGCTGGGCGACGACCGCTTTCTGGAGGTGAGCGAGGAACTCCGCCGCCGCGCCGACGACTGGCGCGCGCTCAGCGAGCGGACCAAGGATGGCCTGCGCTTCCATCCACTTGCCGCCGGCGCCATCGACGCCTCCATGGAGGGGGCCGAGGAGGTGCAGGCCGACCGCAAGTTCCGCGACGTGCTGGCGGGCTACGCGCGCGCGCAGAAGCTCAACCCGGAGCTTCCCTCCACCATGCGCGCGGAGCTGCGGCCCTATCAGCTCGATGGCTATGTCTGGATGATGCGCCTTGCGGAGGCGCGCCTGGGCGCGTGCCTGGCCGACGACATGGGCCTGGGCAAGACGGTGCAGGCGCTGGGGATGCTGATCGCGCGCGCGCCGCTCGGCCCCGCCCTCGTGCTTGCGCCGATGTCGGTCTGCCTCAACTGGGAGTCCGAGGCCGCGCGTTTCGCGCCCACGCTGCGACTGCGCCAGCTCGTCGGCCCCGACCGCGCAAAGATCATCGCCGACGCCGGGCCGTTCGACGTGGTGGTGGTCAGCTATGGGCTGCTCCACATCGAGGCCGATGCGCTCGCCGCGAAAGTCTGGAGCACCGCGATCCTGGACGAGGCCCAGGCGATCAAGAACGTCGCCACCAAGCGGTCCCAGGCCGCCATGTCCATCCAGGCGGGATTCCGCCTCGCGATGAGCGGCACGCCGGTGGAGAACCATCTGGGCGAGCTGTGGAACCTCTTCCGATTCATCAACCCCGGGCTGCTCGGTTCACAGGAACGCTTCAACGCGCGCTTCGCCGTACCCATCGAGCGCGATCACGACCGCATGGCGATGGCGCGCCTGCGTCGGCTGGTGTCGCCGTTCCTCCTGCGCCGGACAAAGCAGGCGGTGCTGGAGGACCTGCCGCCGCGCACGGAGATCACGCTGAAGGTGGAGCCCGACGCGGAGGAGATGGCCTTCTACGAGTCGCTGCGCCGCAAGGCGATGGAAACGCTCACCAAGCCCGAGGGCGCCCCCACGGAACAGCGCATCCGCATCCTGGCGGAGCTGATGAAGCTGCGCCGCGCCTGCTGCAATCCGGAGCTTGTCGCCCCCGGCGCGGGCCTTCCGTCGTCCAAGCTCGGCGAGTTCACGCGCATCGTGGAGGAGCTTCGCGACAACCGCCACAAGGCCCTCGTCTTCAGCCAGTTCGTGGATCACCTGACGATCCTGCGCGCGCGGCTGGACAAGCTGGGCATCAAGTACCAGTACCTCGATGGCTCCACGCCCCAGGAGGAACGCAAGCGCCGCGTGGACGCCTTTCAGGGCGGCGAGGGCGACTTCTTCCTGATCAGCCTGCGCGCCGGCGGAACGGGCCTCAACCTGACCGCCGCCGACTATGTCATCCACATGGACCCGTGGTGGAACCCCGCCGTGGAGGACCAGGCATCCGACCGCGCCCACCGCATCGGCCAGAACCGCCCCGTCACCATCTACCGCATCATCCTCAAGGGCACCGTCGAGGAAAAGATCGTCGCGCTCCACCGCGAAAAACGCGACTTGGCGGAGGGCCTCCTCGAAGGCGCCGAGGGCGGCGTGAGGATGAGCGTGTCGGAGCTGCTGTCATTGATGGAAAAGTAGGGTGGGGCGAAGCTACTAATTTACTACTAATTCCTTCAGAATTAGTAGCGCGGTTTCTCAAATGCCATTCTTCGCCAATATTTCGCCAATTTGAGGCTTCGGAAGACTATGTCTCCAATTCCTTTTCAAGTTGGAGCATTCGGTCCGCAAGATCGTTGGGGGCGATGAATACAAAGCGATTTCCGGTTTTTCGCTTCTCCAAGAGGTTCTTGTCCTCCAGTTCGAGGATGTCGGCCCGTGCCGTCTGATACACCACGCCGTGGCTCTTCTTGTGGCTTTCGAACGTGTACTGCCCACCAGGGTGCTTGAGAGCGTTCAGCAGGAGCTGCATCTGGCGATGATTGAAGAGGGACAAAGACCGAATCCTCGATTCTACATCATGTAGCTCCTTGGTCTTGCGCGTGATATAGGCATGAAGCTGGACGATCGCCCGGCGAATCACCTTCATCTGCGCGATCAGGAAATAGGTCAGATCATTGTCGTCGGTTTCCGTGTGGAGGAAGGAGCGCCCATACTCCGAGGGCGCCTTTCTCAGGATGCTCGAAATGGAGATGAACTCGAACAGCCAGTAGCCGTTTCGCAGCATCGCCCAATAGAACAGGGCGCGCGCGGTGCGCCCGTTCCCGTCCACGAATGGATGATCATAGGCGAGCCAGAAGTGCAGGATGATCGCCCGCACCGCCGGATGGACAAAGTAGTCGGGCGACTCGCCGTTGGCGAAGGCACACATGGCCTTCATTCGTTCCGGCAGTTCCGCGGCGGCGGGTGGCTCGTGGAATACTTGCCCCTCATTGTCCATGACCGCCAGCTTTAGGCTGGCATCGCGAAAGCAGCCAGCGGCCTTGGGGTCTTCCAGAGTCTCCTTGGTCACCATGGCGTGGATCTGGAACAGCAGCTCCGGGGTGAGCGGGGCCGATCTTAGCTCGCGGATCCTCTGCATGGTCGCATAGTTGTTCAGGATCATCTGCTCGCTGGTGTCCCGCGGCTTACGCCCTGTCCGGATCATCTCCTTGGCGACTTCGCGCGTTGTCACGGCGCCCTCAAGCTGGCTGGAGGTGATTGCCTCCTCCATAAGCGAACTGACGATGTACTGGTCCCGGGTCTGTGGGTTCGTGATGGGGGCGGCCACACTCACAAGGCCGCCAGCGCCCATGTCGATCTGGTGCAACCCCTCGATCGCCGATCCCGGGACCGCGAACTTGAAGGGCTGTCCGACCTTGTCCTTGAGGCCGATGGGCCGGAGAGCGGGGAGCCGTGCCAGTTTGATGGCGAGCCACCACGCAGGGTGCGTGATCCCCTCGGGCGCTGGATGTCGCCGCAGGTCATCCCAGTGCAAGTACCTTTCATCCCGACCCAATTTGCCTACCTGCGGACCAAAGACCAGAAGTCTTTCGGGGTCGGTCAACTCGCCAAGGACTTCGCTCAAAACGGGGGGTGGCTCTGGGACGCGCATGGGTCGCCTACCAATTTACTACTAATTTACTGCTAATTAGTAGTTGGTGTCAAGTGCGATCCTCAAGCCTCGGTTGGCCCGGCCTGCGCTGGCACAAACCTTGGTCAATTCGCCTCCCGAAGGAGTATCCACCCATGTTTTTGCGTCAGATTGCCGTGTTGCTCGCCCTTGCTGTGCCGTTTCTGCTGGTCGGCTGTCTGCACTCGCCCGGAGGCGGGAGGCTGCCGCCGGCATGGCAGATCGTGCCGGAGCCCATCGGAGACGCGCCGCTCCTCCGCTTCGGGTTCCCTCCCCCGTTGGAGCACTACGGTGGCACCGCTTCGTCGCTGCGGGGCGAGTTGCGCCTGGGTGCCGGAGGCGTCCTCGCGGGAAGCTCCGGCTATGTGGAGGTCGCCGCCAGCGAGCTCGACATGGGGGAGAAGTATCTGACAATGACCATGCTGGACGAGTTGCTTGCGGCGGAGAATCCGGTCGCGAGGTTCGACCTGCGCGAGGTGTCGGGCGTCGACGCAACGCTGCCACTGCGCCCCGGGGAGGAACGCGCCTTCGCCGCGCGGGGCGATTTCTCCATGAAGGGAATCACCATTCCCGCCGCCGTGGCGGCGACGGTGCTTCCCACCACCGGTCCCGACGGGCAACCGCGGCTGGTGGCCCGCGTCACCTTTGCGGTGCGACTCAAGGAGTCTTTCAACATCGACGGCCCGGTGGGCCCGCTCCCCGCGCGCGATACG
>JBBQYG010000031.1:0-31286 GCA_038208905.1 Candidatus Sumerlaeia bacterium
CCCGTCGCTTTTCCCTTGTTTCGACTCGGGCCCCCCATCTAGGTTTCTCCTCCTCAGCGGCAGGGACGCGTCCCGCCGCCGACAGCGAGAAGTCCAGAAAGGCCTCTACCGAATGGGAAGCGTGATCAAGTGGCGCCGTAAGAAGATTCGCAAGCACAAGTACAAGAAGCTCCGCAAGCGCACGCGCTTCCAGCGCAAGTAGCACTTCGCCCATTGCGGGCGAGGCTGGTAGCCTACCAGACGTTGCGACAATTGGTCGCCGAGCTTGTCCCAAGGCTCGGCGGCCTCTGCAATGCAAGCGGGCCGTTGTGGCCCGCCTCGCCATCGGGAGATGACCGTGCTCGAAAAGTGCCGAGAATCGCCCGACGGGGATGTCTACCGACTTGTCGGCAGCGTCACTCACGAGTCTGCCACGCTGCTCAGGGGCGAACTGGAAGAGTTGGCCATCACCCCTATTCAGCGTCTCGTTCTGGACTTGAGTCTCCTCGATTTCATCGACACCGGTGGCTTGGGAGTGCTTGTGGGCGTTCGGCGCAAGTTTCAGGACGTAGGCAAAGAGTTCGTGATCGTGAATCCGAGCGAGAAGGTTCTCATCGTGCTTCGAATGACTCGGCTGGCCGCACTGTTCGGAGTCGATCCCGCATGATTCCGCTGCGCGGGGTGCCTCATGTCCGTGTCAGGTGATTCCGGATTTTTCCTCCGCTCGGCACAGGCCGAGGTGCTGGTTTGCGACGACAGCCCCACCGATGCCGCGATCGTCCGCAGCTTGCTCGTAAAGCAGGGCTGCAAGGTAACGATCGCGCGCTCCGGCGCCGAGGCGCTGGCAAAGCTCGCCGAACGATCCTTCGACTTGCTGCTCCTCGACTACGAGATGGAGGGCCTTAGTGGCGTGGAAGTGGCGCGCAAGCTTCGCCACGGCGGGACATCGCGCCCCTACATGCCGGTGATCCTGCTTACCGCTCGGACGGCACAGTCGGACCGGCTGGAGGGGCTTCAGGCAGGGGCCACGGACTTCATTACGAAGCCCTTCGATCCCCTCGAGTTGACTGCGCGCATCGAGAACCACCTGCACACCAAGCGCCTGCACGACCGCCTCCTTGCGACCAATGCCGAGCTGAACGCCGAGCGCGCCAAGGTCCGACTGGTTCAGCTCGCCCTCCTCCCCCAGGAAATGCCCCGCATCAAGGGCCTCAGCTTTTCCGCCGCCTATTTGCCGAGCAGCATCGCCAGCGGCGATTACTACGATGTGATCGAGCGCGCGGATGGCCGCGTCGTGATCGCGATTGCCGACGTAAGCGGCCACGGCATTCCCAGCGCGATGCATATGTCGGTGTTGCGCTCGTCGCTGCGCAGCATGGTCGAGGAGGACGTGGACGCGGTCGAGATCATGGCTCGCCTCAACCGGGTGCTTCGCCACGCGCTCGACTCGTTCAGCTTCGTGACGTTCTACCTCGCCGAACTGGACACCCACACGCTGATCCTCGGCCAGCTTGCGGCGGGGCACCACAATCCACTGCTCCACGATCTCGCCTCCAATGCCGTGGAGGAGCTTCCAGTGGAGGGCACGCTCCCGCTTGGCCTCGACGAGAACTTCCAGATCGCCACGACCAAGGCCACGCTCAAGGCCGGCCAACGCCTGATCCTCTACACCGACGGCGTCACCGACGAGCAGAACATCGATGGCGAGTTCTTTTCCCTCGAAGGCCTCACTGCGGCGATCCGCGAGACCGCTGGCATGGGTCTCGACGCGGCCAAGGACCACATCGTCTTGCGAATGACGAGCCACTCGGAAGGAATCGGCAACCAGGACGACGCGACGCTGCTCATCATGCAAGTCGGCCCCTGATCCGCCGCCCTCGATGAGGATCCTTGTCCTCAATCACAACCTGCGGGAGCGCGGCACCTGGTTTCGCGCCCGCGAAGTCGCCCGCGGCCTTCACGCGCGCGGACACGACGTTACGTTTGTCTATACAGGCGAGGGCTGGTACCGCCCGCGCCGCGACGCGCCGGAGGACCGGTGGACCGAGTTCGGCACGCCCTCGTGGACGCCGCTGCGCGACGCGGGCGAGGGCTACTCGCCGCTCGGGCTGCTGCATCGCGCCTTCGCGCTGCGCGGGCGCTTCGATCTCGTCTATACATTCTCCCACCTTCCCGTTGACCAGGCCACCGCGCGCTTGCTGGCGCGGCGATGTGGCTTCTGGATGACCGACTGGTGCGACTTGTGGAATTCCCGGCGCGGCGGGCTCCTCGACCTGAGCCACTGGCCGAGGCCGATTCCAGCCCGCATGCGCGGAGTAGTGGGCGGCCTCCGACGCGCCAGCTTCCGCATCGACGACGCTCTTGAGTCCAGTGCCGCGCGCTCTGCCGACTCTGTCAGCATCATCGCCACGCCGATGCGCGCCTATACGCGGAAGCTGGGTATCCCGGATTCACGCGTTCTGCATCTGGTTTCCGGCGCCGACATCGAGCGCATCCGCCCGCTGGATCGCGACGCGTGTCGCCGCGAACTCGACCTGCCCGCCGACCGCCTGATTCTCGGCTACGTGGCCAACGTGACGCCCGACAACGAGCAGCTCGAGGGCGCCCTGCGCATCGTCTGGAAAGAGCGCCCCGATCTGCTCGTGGCCAGCGTCGGGCCGCGCTGGTACGCCGACCGCGGACCAATCGCGCGGGCCGTTCGAGAGGGGCGGCTGATCGACCGCGACCGTCAGCCCTTTGCGGAGATCCCCCGCTATCTGGGCGCGGCGGATTTCGTGGTCATGCCGCTGCGCGATCTCCCCTTCAACCGGTGCCGCTGGCCCAACAAGTTCGGTGACTACATGGCCGCGGGCCGGGCCACGGCAACTTGCGCGGTGGGCGACATGGCGCGGGTCTGCCGCCGGGGAAATGCGGGGGTCGCAGGCCCGCCCACGGCGCAGGGCCTCGCCTCGGCGATTCTGGAACTCGCCAACGATTCCGACAGGCGTGCGCAATGTGGCGTCGATGCTCGCCGCCACGCCGAGACCCACCTCTCCTGGCCGGGCCGGATCGAGAGTCTTGCCGCGTTCCTCGCCCGCCAAGGGGTGGTGGTCTAGCTCTCCTCAGCGCTTGCGCCGAGGAAGCCCGACGAGTCCACTTTTCCCTGCCTCGGTGTCATTGCCGGTGCCGGAAAAATCTCAGAGCCCCAAGGAGATCGCATGAACATCCCATCGCCGCGTTTCGAGACCGCCTGCGTCCATGCGGGCCAACATCCCGATCCCACCACTAACTCCCGCGGCGTCCCCGTTTACCGCACGGCCGCCTACCTCTTCAATAGCACCGAGCACGCCGCCAACCTTTTCGGGCTCAAGGAGCTGGGCAATGTCTATACGCGCCTGATGAATCCCACGACGGATGTGCTGGAGCAGCGCGCCGCCGCGCTGGAGGGCGGCATCGCCGGCCTCGGCGTCGCCTCCGGCACCGCGGGGGTTCACTACTCCGTTATCAACATGTGTCAGGCCGGCGACGAGATCGTCTCCGCCAACGACCTCTATGGCGGATCCTACACGATGTTCGACTGCATCCACCCGCAGCTCGGCATCAAGACCCACTTCGTGGACCCACGCAAGACAGAGAATATCGCCAGGGCGATCACCCCGCGGACCAAGCTGATCTTTCTCGAGTCGTGCAGCAATCCGGCCCTCCAGATCCCCGACTTCGACGCCATCGCCGACGTGGCAAACTCCCACGGCATTCCCATGGTGGTGGACAACACATTCACCACGCCCTATCTGTTTCGTCCGATCGAGCACGGCGCCACCGTGGTTGTGAACTCCCTGACCAAGTGGATGGGCGGGCATGGCACGGGAATCGGCGGCGTTGTCGTCGATAGTGGCAAGTTCAACTGGGCGACGGAGAAATTCCCCCTCTTCAACGAGCCCGATGCCTCCTACCACGGCCTGCGATTTGGCCACGATCTGGGCCCCCTGACGCCGCTTGCCTACATCCTGCGCATGCGTCTGGTGCCGCTGCGCAACCTTGGCGCCTGCATTGCGCCCGACCACTCGTGGATGTTCCTTCAGGGGATCGAGACATTGCCGCTGCGCATGGAGCGCCACTGCCAGAATGCCTACGCGGTGGCGAAGTTTCTGGAGGCCCACAAGGACGTCGAGTGGGTGCGCTATCCCGGGCTCCCAAACGATCCATCCCACGAGCGGGCGAAGAAGTATTTCCCCAAGGGAGCCGGAGGCATGGTGATTTTCGGCATCAAGGGCGGCGCCGCCGCGGGCCGCAAGTTCATCGAGGGGCTTAAGCTGTTCAGCCACCTCGCCAACGTGGGCGACGCCAAGAGCCTGGCGATTCATCCCGCCACCACCACACACAGCCAGCTCAGCGAGCAGCAGCAGCGCGCGGGCGGCATCGTGCCGGAACTCGTTCGCCTCTCTGTTGGTATCGAGAATATCGACGACATCACCGACGATCTCGACCGCGCGCTGTCCGTTTCCCAGGGTCGGCCCGTCACTTCGCCGAACTGATCCTCCATCCCGCGACACCAGGAAGACGAGCTTGGCAAAAGAGAAGAAGAAGGCGGACAGCAGGCAGTGCGCCGAGATGAAGTACTGCCAGATTTCCTCGGCGACGGAGCCCTTCGTCTTCGCCGACGGGCGGAGCGCCGATCCCATCTTGCTGGCCTACCAGACGTGGGGCGAGCTCAACACCGCGCGCGACAACGCCGTGCTCGTCTTCCACGCGCTCAGCGGCAGTTCCAACATCGCCGGCCGCAACACACAGGGCCCGAGGAACGAGTTCTGGACGGAGGAGTGCCACGATGGCTGGTGGGACGACTTCGTGGGGCCGGGCAAGGGCATCGACACGCGCAAGTACTTCGTGATCTGCGCCAACTACCCCGGTGGATGCTACGGTTCCAGCGGCCCATCCACAATCGATCCCAAGACGGGAAAGCCGTGGGGAAGCCGCTTTCCGAGTCCCTCCATGACGGATATCGCCGAGGCCAATGCGCGCCTGCTGGACAAGCTCGGGATCAAGACCCTGCTCGGCGTCGTCGGCGCATCGCTGGGGGGATTCTGCGCCCTCGACTTCGCGGCACGTTATCCCCGGCGCGTGCGCTGCGTCATCCCCATCGCAACAGGCGTCAGGACCACGGTGCTTTCGAAGGCCCATAACTTCGAGCAGATCTACGCCATCGAGCAGGATCCCAACTTCCGCGGCGGCGACTACTACGACGGGGCGCGGCCCAACTCGGGCCTGACGCTGGCGCGCATCATCAGTCACAAGACCTTCGTCTCGCTCGCGTTGATGGAATCCCGCGCGCGCAAGGCCATCATCCAGCCCGACGACTACCTTTCCGGGTACCGCCTCCAGCACCAGGTCGAGTCGTATATACTGCACCAGGGGCGCAAGTTCGTGCGTCGCTTCGACGCCAACACGTACCTGCGCATCATCAACGCATGGCAGAGCTTCGACCTGCCGGGGTCGCTCGCCGAAGGCAATTTGACCAAGGCCCTCTCGCGGTGCCACGGTCAGGAGTGGCTGATCTTTTCCATTAGCTCCGACGTGTGCTTCTATCCCGCCGAGCAGTCCGAAATCGCGACGGCCCTCAACGCCAACCGCATCGACTACCAGCACATCACCGTGCATTCGGAAAAGGGCCACGACTCGTTCCTGCTCGAGCCCGATCTCTACTGCCCCTACATGAGCTACAAGCTCGACCAAGCCCATCGCCGCCAGCAGGACGACGCCGACGACGAGGGCGATCCGCAGTTCACGATCTAGCCCCCGAAGGCCGCCTTAATCGATTTGCCATAGGGCGCGCGCAGCACTCCCTTCTCCGTCACAATTCCCGCGATGAACTTCGCGGGGGTGACGTCGAAGGCGGGGGCGAAGACCCCGATACCGCGCGGGGCAACCTCGGTGCCGCCGAACTTCACGATCTCTTCGCGGCCGCGCTCCTCGATCGGTATTTCCGCGCCGGTCTTGATGGCGAGGTCGAAGGTGCTCAGCGGCGCCGCCACATAGAACGGCACCTTGAAGTGCGCCGCCACGATCGCCAGCGGCATCGTGCCGATCTTGTTTGCCGCGTCGCCGTTGGCCGCGATGCGGTCGGCGCCCACGATCACCGCCTGTGCAAGGCCACGCTGGAGGACTGTCGCCGCCATGCTGTCGGTGACGAGGCGCGTCTCGATCCCCGCGCGCTGAAGCTCCCACGCCGTCAGGCGCGCGCCCTGCAGCAGGGGACGCGTTTCGTCCGCATAAACGGTGAACTTCGCCTTTCGCGCCGCCGTCAGGATCACGCCCAGCGCGGTGCCGATCCCCGCCGTCGCCAGCGCGCCGGTGTTGCAATGGGTCAGTACGCCCGTGATGCCCGCGAGCAGCGGGGCCCCGTGCTGGCCGATCTGGTCGCACGTGATCTCGTCCTCCGCATGGATCGCCTTGGCTTCGTCAAGGAGCCGGGCGAGCGCCTGCTTCGCCGTCGTTTCTCCCGAAAGTGCATCAACCACCGCCATGCACCGATCCAGCGCCCAGAATAGATTCACCGCGGTCGGGCGCGACGTCGCCAGATAGTCTGCCACGCGACGCGCGGTCGTGCGGAACGACTTAAGCGTCGCGGGCTTTCTCGACGCCACGCCGAGGTATAGCCCGTATGCCGCCGACACGCCAATCGCCGGTGCGCCGCGGACGCGTAGCATCCGGATCGCCTCCCACATGGCCTTCTCCTCGCGGATCGTCAGGAACTTTGTCTTCGCGGGAAGGAGGGTCTGGTCCAGCAGGCGGACAGCGCGACCTGTCCATTCGATTGTCTTGGCGGGCTTCACGGGGACTCCTTGCGGATGAGTGGCACTCGTGTCGGAGAGACAGTGGCTCGTGCGGCGCCGGGGCAAGCGAAGCGAAGGAGGCAGGATCAGTGTCTCTGCATGTCTTCCCAGCTCTTTCGGCACCACCGCTCTTCGATGATTCGCTGGTTCGCTCGGACATCCTCAAGATAGCGGTTGTAGGACTCCGCCTTTTTCGGCTCGACCTGCCAGCGATGGACAACCTGCAGGCCGGTCAACGCGCACTGCAGGACAACCCCCGCAAGGAGCGCGATGGCTCCCTTCCGCCTTGGGAATGCGGATAAGATGATGACCCCTGTGGCTGTCTGGATCAGCGCGAGCGAAGGGCCGACAAGGTCCCAGTCCTCGCTCATCTCCAGCTTGTTATAGACGAATATCATGTAGGCGATTCCCGCCCCCGCCGAAGCGGCGACAAACAGCCGCGCGTCCAGCCGGGCGATCGGTGCGCGCCGGTTCCAGATCGAGACCAGCAGCAACGGCACGGCCATCGGAATCGCAATCAGGACGACGTTCGCCGCTTGGAATGCGCGCTCCCCTGAAAGGGCTGCGGCGGGGGATAGGAACGCCTTGTCGGTTCCCCCGTGGGTCATATTCTCGAGGACGAATCGTGTCTGGGGGAGAAGGAGCACCGCCGCGCCGATGGCAAGGAGCAGCGCTCCGCCGCCGACGCCAATTCCGCGCACGGGCCACGACGACCTCAGCCACCAGCACGGCACGATCGCCGCCGCGACGCCCGCCGCCAGGATCGCGTGTTGGGGATGGACTCCCACCGCCACTACGCAAGCTGCCGCCGCCATCCAGAGGGAGCCCGCACCGCGCAGGTATCGCGAGCAGGCGATGCACGCGGCGAAGAGCGCCGACAGCGAGATTGCATAGGTCTCGATATGCCCCAGAGCCAGCGCCAGTAGCCCCGAGGTAGCGCACCACAGCCAGAGCAGTCCGGCGCGACGTCCCGGGCCAACCAACTCGCGACAAAGGATTCCCCACAGCACCAGAAACATCGCCCCCCATAGCGACATCGTCATCTGGATCGTATCGCGAATCTCCCACGAGGGGCTGACCAGATAGAGCGCGCGCCAGTGCAGCCAAATGAATCCGTGGGCGAGGGGTTGGCGATAGAAGATGATCGGCTCCAGAATCCAGTCGGGGATCAGCGCCGTTGTAAATCCGATGCTCACCCAATCGCCGAAGTGGCGCCTCTCGCGGGCAAGCCAGCAAAGCAGCCACAGGCCGGGGAGCCACCTCCACGAGGGGCGCAGTGTTCCGGCCCATTGGAGCAGCTGACTTGCTAGTCCACGCGAAGCGATCAATGCGGCGGCCAGCGAGAGAGCGGCGAATAGCAATCCCACCCGGAGGGGCACGCCCGACTCGGCCCACGCCCACGCCCCCCACCACGCCGGCCAGGCGGGCGCAAGCATCGCGACGGCGGCGAAGAGAGCCACTGCGGGAGCGATTGCGGTGGCGATTGGGATGCGGGACTTAGGACCCATCAGACTCCGGGATCTTGGCGCGGTCGGGAATCTCTCCTCGCTGCCGGCCACAAGCGCCAGTGATTAGACGCGGCGCCCCCCAGCGAAGCGATTTTACGCCCGACCTGTAAACAATCCATACAGATTCGCCTCGTCAGGATGTGTTTTCCCCTTGCCAAGCAGCCCGTTATACTCAGGATATGCCCCGATTTCGGTCAATCTACTCCCCAACATGAGAACATACATGTCCAGAGGATTTCCCATGCGCGCGTTGCTTCGTGGTGGCCTGCTCGCCGCCTCGCTCGTTATTGCAGCCCAATCCAACGCCACGTCGATCATTACGGATTGGAATCCGGTGGTCATTGATTGCGTGCTGGCCGATGCTCCTACGCCCACGACTTCGACGCACGTGCTGTCGTGCGTGTTTACGGCAGCCTACGAGGCGTGGTCGGCGTATGACGCAGTGGCGTGTGGCCCGTTGATCGGCAATTCGCTGGACGGTCTGGGCGGCGCAGCGACGCGCGCGAACAAGGAGGAGGCCATCAGCCACGCGATCTACACGACGCTGGAGTGGTTCGCACCCACCAAGCTGGCAGATGCGCGGGCGTTCATGGAGCAGCGCGGCTTCACACCCGGCGCCAACACCGCCCCCGCCCGCTTGGGACGCAACGTGGCCGACCGCATCGCGACGTATCGGATGACCGATTCCTCCAACCAGATGAAGAAGTACCGCGACATTTCCCAATACGATCCCCAGCCCGCCACCGATCCCGCCGCATGGCAGCCAGTGGTGATCAACGGGGTCGCCCAAAAGCCCCTTACGCCCCACTGGGGGAATGTCATCCCCTTCGCCATGCGCTCCGCCTCCCAGTTCCGCCCCGCCCCACCGGCCCCCGTGGATAGCCAGCGCTGGCAGGATCAGATCCAGCAGGTCATCGGCATGAGCGCCAATCTCACCAACGAGCAGAAGGCCATCGCCGAATACTGGCGCCCCGAGGTCGGCACTCCGCCGATCCTCTTGGCGCGCAACACGGAGCTTGTTTCCCAAATGAAGGCCTACGGCCTCGACGAGGACGTGAAGCTCTTCTACGCGATCCACAACGCGATGCTCGACGCGGGGATCTCCTGCTGGGACGCGAAGTACCACTACGACTACATCCGCCCGATCACCGCGATTCGCAATCTGGGCGAGCGCCTGATCTCTGCGTGGGGGGGGCCGGGCCTCGGCACCCAGACGATTCCCGCCAGCAGTTTCCAGCCCTATCAGCCCGCAAGCAATCCCACGCCTCCGTTCCCAGAGTACACTTCGGGCCACAGTACGTTCAGCGCTGCCTGGGCGGAGATCATGAAGTCCTTCACGGGAAGCGACGAGTATGGTGGCACCGTTACGCTCGGCGCTCTGGATTTCGAGGGCGTGACGCTGGACACGCCGATCACCCTGACGTGGCCCACGTTCACCGCCGCTGCCGAGGAGGCCGGCATGTCGCGCCTCTATGGCGGCATTCATTTCATGGACGCCAATCTGGCGGGCCAGGAAGCGGGCCGAAAGGTTGCCCAAGCCGTCTGGGAAAAGGTGACCGCTTGCTTCGAGGGCACCATCCGCCCCTCGTCCGTTCCCTGCGAGAACCTGACTGCGGAATACTGGAACCAGGAGACGCTGGAAGTCTTCGACGCCCCGCTTTTCACGACGATCGGTGGCATCGGCTTGGCGGTCGATACGCCGGGCAATACATTCGGCTACTGGCAGACGGGGGAACTGGACGCGCTGCCGGCGGGCGAATACAAGATGAGCGTGGATCTATTCGCGCTCTCCGGCCCCAAGGGGACCCGCCTCCCCGAACTGCGCCTGCGCGTCTTCACCGCCGACAACAGCCAGAGCGCGATGGCCGTCGCCGCGCAGACCGACATCAACCAGCCATACATTCCCATCGAGGATCTGGAGGCCTTCGTCACCAAGATGGAAATGCCCGGCGAAGGAAAGCCTGGCTCCTCCATCAACGTCTATTGGAAGAGCGATGGCTCGAAGCCCTTCCGCATTGCGCTGGATCTTCTGGCCTTCGCGCCGGACATCGCGGGGGGCGTGGTCGCCTCCAAGATGAGCTACCGTCGCACCTCGCCCTGATTCAGGGGGCGACCGGCATCGACTATCGGCGGGGGGGCGGGGAAGGGATCCCCCGCCCCCGCCGCCATTTTTGGTCGAGAAGCCCTTGCCTCGCCGCGACGCTCCAGCCATGTTGACCCACTGGCAATTGCTCAAGGAGCGTCCATGAAGTTTATCACTTTCCAGCGCAGGCGCGGGTCGGACCGCGGCGGGCTACTGGTCGATGGGAATCGCGCGCTCGATTTGGGGCTCGGCTATTCCCGTATCTCCAGTGGCGGTGGGTCCCCCGACGATACCGCGGGCCTGATCAACACGCTCCGCGGGCTCAGTTCATCCATCCTCGAAATCCTGAACACGGGCGACGACGCGCTGGAGGACTGCTTCAGGCTCAACAAAATGGCCCTCGATGGAAACTTGGAGGATTGCCTGTTCTCCCTCGGCGACACGACGCTGATGGCGCCGATTCCAGAGCCGCCACAGGTGATCCACTTCAATGCTTTCGAGGAGCACGCGCGCGCGGAACTTGCCGCCATTTCCGGCGATCCCAACGCCGCGCTTCCCCCCGCATGGCACGCGGCCCCTGTCTTCCATCCCGGCAATCGCCTTGGCGTAACAGCGTCCGGCGCCGACGTGGTCTTCCCTGAGTCCGCGACCGAGATCGACTTCGAGATACAGATCGCCGCGGTCCTCGGCGAATCGATCCGCAGCGGCACCACCGAGGATGCCGACGATGCGATCCTCGGATATTCGCTGGCGATCGCGTGGGTCTCGCGGACGCTTCAGACACAGCTCCGCGACCTTGGCACCGGCGCTTCCGCATCGCGCTTTCTTGGTGTGACCCTTGGGCCCTGTATCGTCACGAAGGACTCATTCCCGCGGCCCGCCGAGATCGAAGTCTTCGGCGCGCACAACGGAGAGCGGCTTCCATCCGCAAGGATGGAGGACGCCCACTTCAGCTTTCCCGAGATGATCTCCTACGCATCGGAGTTCTCGCTGCTCCCAGCGGGAACAATCCTGTTGGCGGGGTGCTATCCGGGCGGATCGGGCCTCTCCACAGGGAGGAAGCTGAAGACCGGCGATACCGTCATGGCGGAGATCGACGGCCTTGGCCAGCTCAACGCCAAGATCCACGACCGCCGCCGTTCATCCGTCTTTCGCCCGCGCCGCTAGGGATTCCCACCTTGGGACCTACCGATCCGGCTCCCGATGCGCACGGCCTCTTCGGCGACGAAGTGTGCTGGCGCGTGACATCGCCGGGATCGGTGGCCGATGCACGCGGCGCGTTCCACCTGCTCGGCTGCCCCGCCGCGCGCGAGCTGGAGGGGACGCCACACGGCGAACTCGCCGAGCGACTTGGCATACCCGTCGATCCCGCATCGCTCGCCGCGTCAGAGGCTGTTTCCACGCACACGATCGCGGGCGCGACGCAGCGCTGGCTCTGGCGCGCCGTCGCGTCGGACGACGGCTACCTTGTCGCGGGCCGCGACGTAACGGAGGTGTCGCACCTCCGACGCGAACTCGCGCGCAGCGAGGACATTTTCCGCCAGATGGGGAACGCCATCGAGCAGGTGTTCTGGATATTCGATCCGCGTGTTCGGCGCATGACCTACCTCAGCCCCGCCTTCGCCAAGATATGGGGAATGAAGACCGAGGATGTCTATACAGACATCGGGGCGATGTGGCGCGCCGTCGCCACCAGCCACCGGGATACCGTGACGCGCGCCTTTCAGGATGGATTCCGGGGCGGCACCACCATCGAGTACCAGATCGTCCGAAGCGATGGCGCGCTCCGCTGGATCCGCGACAGCGTGATCCGCAGCGTCGATCCCGCCAGCGGCGAGTGTACCCGTGTCTCCGGCGCCTCCGAGGACGTCACGCCCCAGAAGCGGGCAGAGGAGCAGCTTCGCCAGAGCGAGGAGCGCCTCAAGTTCGCCCTCGAGAGCACCGAGGAGGGCCTCTTCGACTGGGATCTGGATTCGGGACGCCTCTTCGTTTCGAACCGCTGGCTCGAAATGCTCGGTCTCACGCGCGCGGACTTTTCCCCCACCATCGACTGGTGGTATTCCCGGGTCCACCCGGAGGATGTCCCCCGGGCTCAGGAACAGATCCGCCAGCATATGGAGAACCGCACACTGCTGTTCAAGCTGGAGCACCGCTTCCGCAACAAGGCGGGGGAGTGGCAGTGGATTTTGGGACGCGGCAAGGTGGTCGCGCGCGACCCCGGCGGAAAGCCGCTCCGCATGGTGGGAACCAATCTCGACATCACCGACCGCATCCGCGCCCAGGAAGCCCTGCGGCTCAGCGAGGAACGATTCCAGCTCGCGCTCGATGCCACCGAGGACGCTCTGTGGGACTGGAACTTGGGGACCGACGAGTTCTACTTCAGCCCGCGCTTTTCGCGAATGCTGGAAAGTGCTGCGGACCCGCCGCGGACATTCGAGGAATGGAAGCTGCTTGTTCACCCGGAGGACATGGACGAGATGCTCTCCGACCTCGACGAGCATCTGAGCGGGCGGAAGCCCTTCTTCGAGAAGCAGTCCCGCATGATGACCGGCGCGGGGGACTGGAAATGGATCCTGACGCGCGGGCGCGTAGTGGAAAGCAAGGTCGACAGCAGCCCCGTCCGCGTGGTGGGAACTTGCAAGGACATCACCGATTCCCGCCAGGCGGAGGAGAACCTGCGCGTGGCGAAGGACGCGGCGGAGAAGGCGGCACGTGCGAAGTCCGAGTTCCTTGCCATGATGAGCCACGAAATCCGCACGCCCCTCAACGGCATCATCGGCATGATCGGAATCCTGGAGGGCACCGAACTCACTCCGGAGCAACGCGAGTACGCCGGTATCGTCCACCGCTCGGGAGATGCGCTCATCTCCATCGTCAACGACATCTTGGACTTCTCCAAGATCGAAGCGGACCGCATGGAACTGGAGAGCATCGGCACCAGCATCAGGCTGCTCCTCGATCAGATCGGAGAGATCCTCTCGCCCCGCGCGGCGGAGAAGAACCTCGAGCTCGTCACCGTTCTCCACCCCGAGGTTCCTGGCCGGATACGCGCCGATCCCGGGCGACTCCGCCAAGTTCTGCTCAACCTGGTCTCCAACGCGATCAAGTTCACCGACCACGGCGAGGTCGTCGTCGATGTCAGAATGTGCGGCACGCTGCACGATCAGGCGCGCGTGCGATTCAGCGTCACCGATACTGGCATAGGCATTCCCGCCGACCGTCGCGTCAGGCTGTTCCTCCCCTTTTCCCAGGTGGACGCCTCCACCACGCGGCGCTTCGGCGGAACAGGGCTCGGCCTCGCGATTTGCAAGCGCCTCATCGAAATGATGGGTGGGTCCATCGAGGTGGAAAGCGAGGAGGGAGTCGGGTCCACATTCTGGTTCGAACTCCCCGTTCTGGTCATGCCCGACCCCAACGAATCGGATACGGCCCACCGTCGGCTCAGCCTGCGCGCGCGGAGGGTGCTCGTGGCGGATCCGAGTCGCTCTGCGGTGGGCGCCGCCGCGATCAACCTGCGCATGTGGGGATGCCGCTTCGACTCGGCGACCACGGAGGAGGAAGTCAGCCGACGCCTTGGCCTGGACGCGACGCCCGGCGTTCCCACCCCATACCATGTTCTTCTGCTGGACGACCGTATCGGATCCGAGGAACTGCTGCGCCAGATTCGCGCGCGCCGGGACTGCGATGCGCTATCCGTCGGCGTCATGATGCGCGCCGGGCGGCCAAAGGAGAGCAACCTTCTCGACGATGGCATCATCCAGGCAATTCTCCCCAAGCCACTCAAGACTGACGCACTTTACGAGTTCCTTTCCCGGCCGGCCCAGCAGTCTCGTTCCCGCCTCCGTTCGCGCTCGCCCGGCGATCTCGGTGGGACCACGCCGGTGCCGCTTCGCCCCATCCACATCCTGGTTGTGGAGGACAACGCCGTGAACCAGAAGGTCGCCAGGCTCCTCCTCGAGGGTGCTGGCCATTCCGTCTCGGGCGCGGAGAATGGCGTGGAGGCGCTTAACGCCCTGAGGAGCGATCGTTACGACATGATCCTGATGGATTGCATGATGCCGGAGATGGATGGCTACGAGGCGACGCGGCGCATCCGTCGCGGTGACACCCCCGACCCGGAGATCCCGATCATCGCGATGACGGCCTCCGCCATGGAGGGCGACCGGGAGCGGTGCATGGCTGCCGGAATGAACGACTATATCGCCAAGCCCATCGATTCGCGCAGCCTTCTGGCCCTGGTCGACCGCTATCGTCCCGAGCCGCACCAGCACCCCGTCACGCCGACGCCAAACCGCCCGGCCATCGACTTGACGGTGATGCGGCGCACGTCCGGCGAGGACGAGGCGTTCCTCACCCAGTTGCTCGCCACCATTGCGGAGGATTTGTTGCCTCGCCTGATCTCGCTTAAGTCGGCTATCGCCGCGCGCGAACTGCATCGCGTTGGCCGTCAGGCCCACACTCTCAAGGGTCACGTCTTGTACCTTGGCGCACAGGCCGTTGCCAACCGGCTTCGCCAGATGCAGGCAAACGCCGAGGAGGGATCTCTCTCCGCCTGCGCGGCGGCTATGCCGCTGATCGAGGCGGATGTGCGGGACCTCGCCGGGGAACTCGACCGGCTGCTTGCCGCGCGCCGCTAATCAGCTGTCCTTCATGTGCGGATCGAGCAGATCGCGTAGACCATCGCCGAGGAAGTTGAATCCAAGAACCGTGACGAGAATAGCAAGCCCCGGGAATAGTGGAATCCACGGGTAGAACAGGATGTACTCCCGCCCATCGGACAGCATGTTTCCCCACGTCGGCTCTGGCGGCTTCGCGCCCAGGCCGAGGTAGCTCAGGCCCGACTCCGCCAAGATCGCCGTGGAGATGCGCAGCGTGCCGAACACCAGCAGTGTTCCGCCCAGATTGGGGAGGATATGGCGGAGCATGATCCGCCGCTTTCCAGCGCCCAGCGCCCGCGCGGCATCGACGAACTGCTCCTCCTTGATGGAGAGCACACAGCCGCGCACGAGGCGCGTGTAGGAGGGGAAGCTGGCGATCCCAAGCGCCAGCACCACGGGCAGGGTTGAGAAAGTGGGGATCCCGAGGCGCTCCAGTTCATTCAGCATTCCCTCGCCGAGCGTCGCCGACACCGCGATCGCCAGCAGAAGGAATGGGAACGCCAGCATGATGTCGGTGAAGCGGGAGATCGACCGGTCCCACCAACCGCCAAGGTAGCCCGCCAGCAGCCCCAGCAACGTGCCCAGCACCATGCCCATCGCCGTGACCAGGAATCCAACCAACAGCGAAATCTGGGATCCGTAGAGGATTCGGGTGAGCATATCTCGCCCTAGGTGATCCGTGCCAAATGGATGATCGAGGGAGGGTGGCTGGAGAGCCACCATCAGGTTCTGGCTCTTCACTGCGTCCCACGGTGCCGTGAGGGGAGCCGTCAGCGCGATGATGGCCAGAAACACCACAATCAGCAGGCCGATCATGGCAGTCGTATTGCGGCGGAATCGCCGCCAAAATTCGCGTAGCTCCTCCATGCCCTATGCACCTCCCCCATCCAGGCGGATGCGCGGATCGAGAAGGACGTACAGCATGTCGACCGCCATGTTCACCAGAACGAAGATCGTCGCCAGAACAAGGACGCATCCCATCGTGACGGGGAAGTTGCGTTCTCCGATCGAGTCCACCATCAGTTTCCCAATTCCCGGCCAGGCAAACACCGTCTCCACGATCACGGCGCCGCCCAGTAGCGCGCCGAGCGAGATGCCCGCCACGGTGATGAACGGAATCATCGCGTTCTTCAGCGCGTGCTTCAGAATCACGCGCTTGCCGTCCAGGCCCTTTGCCCGCGCCGTGCGGATATAGTCCAGATTCAGCACTTGCAGCATCGACGACCGCAGGATGCGGCACAGGAATGCACCCGTCCCGACGCCGAGAGTGATCGCCGGAAGGACAAGGCTCATGATTCCATCCCTTCCCGCCGGGGGAAACCATGGGAGCTTGCGCGAGAAGAGGATGATCAACTCCAGGCCAAGCCAGAAGCTGGGCATCGCGAGAAACACGAACACGAAGAGGCGCGAGGCGGAATCGATCAGGCTCCGCGGATACACGGCGGAGAGAACTCCCACGATTAACCCCGTGATTACCGCAAACACCATCGACGCCACTGCCAACTCGATGGTCGCCGGCATCCGGTCGCGGATCTCGTCCCACACCGGGCGCTTCGACGTAAGCGAGGTCCCAAGGTCACCCCTCAGCACGCCGCCAAGCCACTGCAAGTAGTGCAGGATCACGTTCTGCTTTACCAACTCCCTGTTGGCCGAAACGGTGTGGGGGCCAGCTTCCAGATCAGTCTTGGCGAGCAGGAAGTAGAGCCCCGTGCCGTCTCGCTGGGCCAATCCCCCAACGGGATGTATCGCCGCGCCGATGTGGAGGGTCACCTTGGTTCCCGAGGTGATCGAATCCGAATGGCCCGTCGTGCGTAGGAGGCCACCAGCGCCGTCGCGCTCCAGCGTCGCGCTCGACCCCTCGCCGCGCACGTACTTCTTGAACCCAAGCTCCACGCTCTTGGCGTCGATGCCCTCTTGCGTGGCTTCGGGTCCGAGCATCATCTTGACCGGGTCCCCCGGCGTGAATCTCAGCATCAGGAAGGTGATCAGCGACACCCCGAGCAGGGTGGGGATCAACTCCATCAGGCGGCGAAGGATTGCAGTCATTGGTTACTCGGCCTCCGTCGAGTCGTCCAGCCGGACGCCGTCGAAGAAGTACAGCAGTCCCGGGTGCAGCCGATAGCCCTTCACCCGATTGCGGACGCCCAAGTTGATCTGGCCGTGGAAGGCAAATATCCAAGGCGCGTCCTCCACGATGATCGCCTGCATCTCGCGATACATCTGGTCACGGTCGGCGGGGTCCGGCTTTGTCTTGAAGGCCTTAAGCAATCTGTCCACCTCCGGATTCGAGTAGAAGGAGGAATTGCTGTAGGAGCGGGTCTTGAACAACGGCTCAAGGAATCCATGGGGCACCTCTCCGCCAACCCAGCCACCAACGTACATGTCGAAGACGCCTTCCTTGAGAGGAAACTGGGTGCCATCCCGCTGGTTGTATTCGTCGAACCTGTCCCAGTAAACGCCGTTGTCCAGGATCTTCATGTCCACGTTGATACCAACCTGCTCCAGATAGTCCACCGCGGCGTCGGCGGCAACGCGATAGATGCCGGATTCGTGAGTCCACATGGTGGCCTTCAGGCCGTTGGGGTAACCGGCCTCGGCGAGCAGGGCCTTGGCCCTCGCTGGATCGTAGTCGTACTTGCGCATGTCCTTGTTGAAGGCTGGCAGCACCGACGGGAAGGGCCCGCGCGCCGGCTCCCCCACGCCAAAGAACATGTACTTTACCATCGCCTCCTTATCGACTGCGTAGTTGGCGGCCTGGCGAACGCGCACATCGTCGAATGGAGGCTTCTGGGTGTTGAAGCCGATGTACCGGATCGATAGCTGCGGCGTGGTCATGAGCGTCATGTCGCTGGAATTGCGCGCGACGTTCACCTGCGCGAAGGAGATGTCGGCCATGTCGATCATCCCCTGCTCCAGCAGGATCAGGCGCGTTGTATTCTCGCGCAGCGGGCGGAATTCCAACCGCTCGATGTGATAGTTTTCGGCATTCCAGTGACCGGGATACTTGCGCAGCTTGATGGCCACATCGGGGATCCATTCGTCCATCATGAACGGCCCGGTTCCCACGGGCCTCTGTCCTATACCCTCGCCGCGCTCCTTGAGCGCCGTCGGGCTGGGAATCGACGCGGAGGGCGCCACCAGCTTCTCGGGCAGGATGCAGTTCGGGCGGATCATCGTGAAGGAAATGGTGTGATCGTCGATCACGTCGATGCGCTCGATGTCCTCGTAGTTCTTGCGCCGCGTGGAAGCGGTGACGGGGTCCAGGATGCGCTCGAAATGCAATTTCACCGCATCGGCGTTGAACGGCGTCCCATCATGGAAGGCAACGCCCTCTCGCAGTTGGAATATCCAGGTCTTGCAGTTGTCGGGTGTTTCCCAGGATGTCGCGAGCCGAGGCTGGAGTATCAAATCCTGATTGAAGATGAGAAGAGGCTCCAGAACTTGCTGGATGATGGCGGATTCCTGAGCATAGACCTGCCGCGCGGGGTCGAAGGTCTTGAACACCCCCTCGAACCCATAGATCAGCGTCCCTTTCATCTCCTCCGGTGGGCGCCGTGGTTTGCAGCCGGGCACCAGAAGGAGGAGGGCGAGGAGGGCGGGCAGAATTGTTCGCGAGAGCGGAATCATCATTTTCCCGGAGCATTGAGGAACTGCTTGATCGTGCAAAGACCGGATTTGGACGGGTCGAGCGGGTGAGCGCAATACGCAAGTGACGATGTGGCGTGGCTTGGAGCATAGCCACCGGGTCGAGTCTGCCCAAGTTTTCGCGGTGACACTTGACGGGATTCCCCTCTGCGTCCCCATACTATTAGCCAGCGAGGGAAGATGGGGAGAAGTGCGGGCTGGACCCCGTACGCAAGGAGGGCGCTGTGGCGCGCCCGCATGATCAAACGAAAGGCAGACCCATGAAGCCCCCCACCCATAAATACTTTCTCGTGGCATTTTTCGCCGCCATCGCGGCCGTCTCGCCCCCGCCGCTGCAGGGCGCCACGGTGACCCTCACAAACGGCGATGTTCTTGAGGGAGAGATCGTCCAGCGAAACAGTAGCGGGATCCAGATCAAGTCCATCGGCGCCACTCTCACGATCCCCGCCCCGCGGATCAGGTCCATCGAGGAGGGCGGTCCGGGGAGTGTCCAACTGCACCAAGCGGCGGGCGCGATCGCAGTAGGCGATATCGACAAGGCCCGTCAGTTCTTGGAGGAGGCCCGCAAGGCCGGCGCCCCGGAGGCAGACTTGGCCGAGTCGGAAAAGGCGATCGAGCGCCGCCGCGCCGAGGACGAGTTGAAGCAATATACCGCCCTTATTAACGAGGCGCGCGCCGCCATCAAGCAGGGTCAGGATTCACCCGCGCTTGCCCAGCTTCGCACCTTGCTATCCAAGATGCCCGAGGATAACCCCGCGCGGCCCGAAATCGCAGGCATCGTGTGCGATTTCCATCTCGCCATCGCCGCCTCGTACCGCGACCGCATGGACAGTAAGCGCGCCGTGGACGAACTTCGCAAGGCTATCGCGCTCGATCCCAAGCGCGCCCAGCCCTACATCGACATGGCGGACCTCTACAAGACATCCAGCGGCACGTGGGATCAGGCAATCATCAACTACCTCAAGGCCCAGGAAGTCCTTGGCGAGGGGATCACCCCCGCGCTTAACGCGCGCATCCATTGGGAACTCGGAGAGATCTTCCGCCAGCGCGTCCTCTGGCGCGACGCATCGATCAATTACCGCCTGGCACACCTAGATGATCCGGCGGTCAATCCCCGACTTGTCGAACGACTTCAGGAGGCGTTCTGGCACTTTGGCACTGAGCTTCAGGCGACGGAACCCGATGTCGCACTCCTCGTCGTCGAGGAGGGACTATCCGTCCGCATGAACGCCGACTTACTGCAGCTCAAGGGCACCGTCCTCGCCAAGCTCAAGCGCAACGATGATGCTATCGCCGCTTTGACGCAGCTGGCGGCGCTCGAGCCGAAGCGGCGCGACACCCACTTCCAGATTGCCCAGTGCCACTTCGGGCTTGGCCAGCTGCTTCAGGGGCGGGAGATGCTTTTGCGCGAGGTGGAGGTGAACCCCCGCAACTACGACGCCCTCTGCCAACTCGGCGACTTTGCCATCCAGCGCGACGATTACGAAGCCGCCGCGGATTTCTACACCCGCGCCCAGGCCCTGGACCGCGACAAGCCCCGCGCATCGCTCGGTCTCGGCAAGACCTACCGGGCCCAGAAGAAGCTCGCCGAGGCCCGCATCGCCGTGGACGAGGTGCTCTCCCGCCTTCCCGAGGACCGCGAAGCCAACCTCGAGATGGGCCGCATCTATCGCGACGAGGACAATCTGGAGGAAGCGCGCGAGTTCTTCACCGAGGTGCTCCGCCTGATCGAAAACGCGCCTTCCGCGGACCAGGCCGGCCTCGTCCGATTGGGCGCCGACGCCTTGATTGCCCGCGGCGAAATCGCGCTGCTCACCGCCGGCCCCGGAACCGCCAACATCGACTTCCGCAAGGCCATCGATGTCCTTCCAGACTATGGACAGGCATTCTTCAGCATCGGACGCGCGTATAGAAAGAAATACGCGGCCTCCAAGGCGGTCGAGGACCTCAAGGAGGCCGAGACCAACCTCCAGAAAGCCCGAACCCTGGAACCCGAGAATGCGCAGTTTGCCCTCGAACTCGGAATCCTCTATGCCGAGGAACTCGCCCAGGTGGACAAGGCCAACGAGAAGGAATACAACCAAAAGGCCGTGGAGAACTGGAATGCCTACATCGAACTCGGCGGCGCCAACGCGCCGCAGGTGAAGGCCTGGCTGGCGGAGATGGCGCCGAGCGGGGGCTGACCCCGCGTGGAACTCTTTCGCGCGCCCGATATCCACCGGCGCCTCTATCCGATGGATGACGAGGAGCGTGCGTTCTTCTCCGCCTTGCCGGTGCTGAGGGGGCGCGTCCTCGACCTGGGATGCGGAGACGGATCGCTGGCGGGGTTTCTCGCCGAAGGTGGCGCGGAGCCCGTCGTTGGCATCGACTTATCGCCTACCATGCTGTCCACGGCTCCTACCGCGATTTACCGGGTTCGCGGCGACATCGCCAATCTCCCAATTCGCAACGAGTCCTTCGACGCGGTGGTGTGTCGGCTCTATGGAATCAGCTACGCCCTTGGCGCTGAAGTCATTGGCGGCGGCCGGATCTATTCCATCGGCAGCGAGATTGCACGGGCGACTGTCCCCGGGGGGCGCCTCGTCATGGAGGCGCCCATGGCTCATCGGCCCGCATCGCTTGCAGGTGTGCGGGAGACAAGTCTGCTTGATGGTTTGGGTTATTCATTCGACTATCTTGACGTGCTGGCGAAGCTGCCGGAAGGAGTTGTCCTCGACACGCGTATTTTGGCTCGCGATCAGGACGCCGAGTGGGAGCTCCGCGCGCCGATCTTCGTGTTCAGCCCCGGTGGAGCGGCCGATTGGCTGTCTCGCGCGGGATTCTCAGCGCCCACGTTCTGCGCGGCCTACGACCTTTCCACCGAGACGCGGAATCCGCCGTTGGATTGCCTGCGTGCCATCGTCCTATCCACCAAGCGTCAGTAAGGGACCGATCATGGTATCGGCGGCGGAGGAGCGGCCGTGCCGTCGATCGTGCGGAAGGGGAAATCCGCGCGCGCTAAGTGGGGGAGGGACTTCGGCGCCGCGCGTGCCGCAAGCCACAGCAGCCCCGCGGGAATCCCCAGAAACAGCAGCAGGCCCAGCAGGTTGGTCGGCATCGATCCTGCATCCTGCCGCGCCGTCCACGGATTGACTCCGCCTGTATAGACAGACACGGCGGCGCGGAATTGGGGGACGGTCGGCTGAGAGGACAACGTCAGCGCCATGAGGGCGTCGTCCTGGTTTCCCTGCGAGATTTGCGGATCGTAGATCGACACGGGAAGCGACATCGCAATACTCAGCGCCCCAAGTCCCAGGGCAATACGCCGCGCGATCGGCGCGAGAGACGGGCGTCGCTCGAACGCCGAGAGCTTTCCCTCCCTCAACAGCTCGCCAATCCCCAGCAACGCAAACGGCAACCCCGGCAGCAGAAACCGCGGCCCCATTCCCCACCCGCCCCACCACATGTAATACCCCGCGTTGAAGACAAGATAGCTGACGAAGCACCACAGCCCGAGCGCGCCCAGCAGCCAGCGCTTCCCATACTGCCTCAACCCCAGCGCGCAACCCGCCAGCGCCGCCACCACCACCGGCGACCAGAAGAAAATGCCGCGGAACGGATGCAGCGTCAGGAACCACAGCGCGTGGGCCTTGGGCATCGTCGCGCCCATCAGGCCGCGCGACATGCCTTCGCGGAACCGCTCGTTCACCTCGTACTCGTAGGGAAGCGACACGCGCCCGAAGATCGAATAGCAGTAGGCCGCGAAAAGCCCCACCGGAATCAGGACGCCCACCCAGAAGACGACGGAGAGGATGACGGTTTCCCTGAGGCGACTGCGCTCGCCCGCCATTTCCGCAAACGCCCGCGAGCCCGCGACGCCGAGCTGATCGAGCAGCCTCATCAGCCAGATCACGCCAATTCCGAACACCGTGAACGCAAACAGCAAGTCGCACAAGAGCGCGTATCCAAGGAGGAACCCCACCGCCAGGCAGTTGCCGATCGTCAGCCGCCGCGCCGGGGGAAAAAGCGTCAGGAACAACGCCCCCAGCGCACAGGCTATCCCGGGGACATAGGGAAAGAACACCGATCCATAGCCGAACCACAGCGTTCCGAAAACCGCCGCCGCCGTGGCCGCGATGGCCAGCCGAGGCGGAGTTCCCGTCCGCGCGAGAAGCAGGAAAAAGAGCCCCGCCGCGATCCCGCCGGGAAGGGCCACCGCCCAGGCCTTGGCGAGAAAATGCGCACCGTGGAAACGGATGCGCTCGCCGGTGATGCGCTGCCCCAGCCAATATGCGGGAAGTGCCAGCAGCGTAACGCCGAAGATCTTGTCGCTATAGTGCTTCCCGTCGAAGAACGCCTTGTCCTCGGTCTCCATCGGCGGGTCTTCATGATAGCCATCGATGGAAAACGTTCCGCGGTCGGCCACCGCAAACAGCAGCGCCAATCGCGTGTTCACGTTCCAGCCGGTCGCCGGGTGATACAGGATCGCCATCGGCAGGAAAACGGCGGCGGCCACCATCATCGCCGCGCGCCGAAGGGCGCGCCACGGGTCGGGGCTGGTGGTGCTTTCCGCGGGAGTGGGCAATTAGCGATTAGCGATGGCGCGGGATTCGGATGCGTTGCGACGGGCTACCTGGCGCCGGATGCCGACGTCACGTGTCCACCATCCGGGTCATCCGTCCTCCGGCGCCATCTACTTCTTGCGGGCCTTGGACTTGGCCACGGGCTTCTTGGCCTTGGCCTTACCCTTGGCGGCAGAGCGGCCAGCGGGATGCTTCGCCGCGAAGTCCTCCAAGGCGGCGCGCACCACCGCCGCGATGGTCGTTCCCGATGCGACGGTCGCGAGCTTCACCTTCTGGTGAAGGTCCCCGCCGATGCGGACAGTCAGCAGCTTCTCCATGCTTTCTTCTCCTTGGCTTGATCGTGAATATATGTAAAGCGATCTATACCTGCGGTCAACCGTTATCGGCCTTCATCGCGTCGTAGCCGTTGTAGCGCGTCATCGCCTTGCCGATGCCCCGCGCCAGAAGTTCCTCGATCGCGTCGGCGGAAATCTCCGCCATGTGGCGCGCCAGCTCAAGGGCTTCCCCGCGGAGCTTGGCGAGCACATACGCCGCCAAGTCGCCCTTCCAATTCTCAGGTTCGCAGCCGATCCGCAAGCGGGGAAAGCGATCCCCGCCAAAATGCAGGATCATATTCCTCAGGCCGTTGTGCCCTCCGTGGCTACCGCCCTCGCGCAGGCGCAGCCGCCCCCAGGGGATCGCCACGTCGTCGCTGATGGCGAGCACGTGCTCGACGGGAATCTTGTAGTAGCGGGCAAACGGCACGATCGCCTCCCCGCTCAAGTTCATGAATGTGGTCGGCATGATGAGAGCCACCGGATTTCCGGCGATCTCCCCCGTGGCCACCTCGGCGGAGCAAATCCGCGACGCGCCAAAGACCATCTTGTGCCGCCGCGCCAGCACCCCCACGGCGTCGAACCCCATGTTGTGGGGCGTTTCCGCATAGCGGCTGCCGGGATTGCCGAGTCCTGCGATGAGCCACATGGCGTGGGATAGTCCTTTCGCATCGGCGACGACTGTGTGCAGCGTTTCGGCGCGGGCGGAGGTCTCAAATCCGCCCCCCGATGTCTAGCGGGGAGTTTGCGATGTCCCTCGATTGGGGCAGTTCAGTGCTCGCAATGGCCGGTCGCGCCGTGACCGCGCGGTTGCGGGCGGCGGGCCACGAGGCATGGTTTGTGGGCGGCTGCGTACGCGACGCGCTGCTGGGCGTGGAGTTGAAGGACATCGACATCGCCACCTCCGCCACGCCCGGCCAAGTGGGCGCGATCTTCCCCGATTCGCGCTTCGTCGGCGCCAAGTTCGGTGTCGCCCTCGTCCGCGAACGGGGCCTCGATTTCGAGGTCGCCACCTTTCGCCGCGACGGCGCCTACCTCGATCATCGTCGGCCCGCCACCGTCTCCTTCGGTTCCCGGCAGGACGACACCCGCCGACGCGACTTCACGGTCAACGCGCTCTTTGCCGATCCGGTCACCGGCGAAGTGATCGACGAGGTTGGCGGGCGCGCCGATCTGGACGCGCGACTGATCCGTTGCGTCGGCGACCCGGCGGAACGCATCCGCGAGGACGCCCTGCGGATGCTCCGCGCGGTGCGCTTCGCCGCACGATTCGGATTCGAAATCGAGCCCGCGACGATCGCCGCCATTCGCAACCACGCCGAAACCATCGAGTTCATCAGCCCCGAGCGACAGCGCATCGAGTTGACCGGCATCCTCACGGGACCCCACCCCGGGCGCGGGCTGCAGCTGCTGCACGAGACCGCGCTCCTGCGCTGGGTACTTCCCGAGATCGACGCCATGCGCGGGGTGGAGCAGGGCGCCGAGTACCACCCCGAGGGCGATGTCTTCGTCCACACCTGCCTCGTGCTCGACAAGCTGGAGCCCCGCTCGGCGATCAACGCATGGGCGGCGCTCCTCCACGATGTCGGGAAGCCGCGGACGATTCAGCGCGGCGAGGATGGCGCGATCACCTTCTACAATCACCACAACATCGGCGCCGAGATGGCCGAGGCGATCCTTGGGCGGCTGCGTTTTTCAACAGACGAAATCGAGACCATCCGCGACGTGGTCGCGCGCCACATGACCTTCCTGAACATCACCCGGATGCGGGCCTCGACCTTCCGCCGGTTTGTCGGCAGCCCCACCATCGACCACGATCTTGCCGTCCACCGGGCGGATTGTCTCGGGTCCCTCGGCAGGCTGGACTACTACGAATACACCGTGGAGAAAATGCGCGAACTACAGTCCCAGGCCGGCGGCGCCATGCCGCCGCCGCTCATCACCGGCCACGATGTCATGGACCTCGGAATTCCCGCGGGGCCATTAGTGGGGGAGTGGCTCCGCCGCGTTCAGGACCTTCAACTCGAGGGCGAGCTGACCACGCGCAAGGCCGCCATCGACTGGCTCCGCGCCCAGAACGGGCTTGAACGCCCCCCCACTTCCTGAGACAAACCCCCCGCCGCGCCCAATTCTCCGCCAACGGAACACGCCCCCTTGAAGTTCGAAACCAAGGCCATCCGCCTCTCCTACAGCCCCGACAGCCAGACCAACGCCGTGATTCCGGCGATCCATTTGGGGACCACGTTCCGCTTTGGCGGCATCAACGAGAACACGGGCTTCGATTACTCCCGGTCGAACAACCCCACGCGTAGCGCCCTGGAGCGCACCCTCGCCGGACTCGAAGGCGCCGACTTCGGCCTCGCCTTCGCCTCCGGCATGGCCGCCACCGACGCCGTCCTGTCGATCCTGCTCCCCGGCGAAGAGGTCGTGGCCGCGCGCAACCTCTATGGCGGCACGCCGCGCCTCTTCGAGTCCTACTACCGCCCGCGCGGCATCAAGTTCAACTACATCGACGGCCCCGACCCCGAGGCCTATCGCAAGGCCATCACCCCCCAGACGCGCATGGTGTGGATCGAGACCCCCACCAACCCCCAGCTCCAGCTCCTCGACATCGCCGCGCTCGCTCAGGTCAGCAAGGCCGCCGGCGTGCCGCTGATCGTCGACAACACCTTCGCCTCGCCCTACGTCCAGCAGCCGCTCGCCCTCGGCGCCGATGTCGTTCTGCACAGCACCACCAAGTACCTCGCCGGCCACCACGACGTCATCGGCGGAGGCATCGTCACCAGCGACGCGGCACTGCACGAGAAGTTCAAGTTTTTCCAGAACACCGCCGGAGCCATCCCCAGCCCCTTCGACTGCTACCTTACCATGCGCGGCATCAAGACCCTGGCCCTCCGCATGAGGCAGCACTGCGCCAACTCCCTCGCCATCGCCAAGTTTCTCCAGACTCACCCGCTCGTGGAGAACGTCCTCTATCCCGGACTGCCGGAACACCCCCAGCACGCCCTCGCCAAGCGCCAGATGAACGGCTTCGGCGGCATGCTCTCCTTCGACATCAAGGCCGACCTCCCCGGCATCGACCGCTTCCAGAAGGCCCTCCGCGTCTTCCACTTCGCCGAGAGCCTCGGCGGCGCCGAGTCCCTGCTCTGCCACCCCACCACCATGAGCCACGCCGTCCTCACCGAGCAAGAACGCCTCGCCGCCAGCATCACCCCCCGCATGATCCGCGTCTCGGTCGGGATCGAGCACGAGGATGATTTGATCGAGGATCTGAGGGGGGCGTTGGCGGCGGTGTGAAGGCTTGCAGGAGGAAGGACAAGTTGATCGGTCGCTACAAGGGCTGGATCAGTGAGTGATAGAGCGTGGCCCGCGCTCGCTACAGAGAGGTTCTTCCCTTGGATGATCTGACTCGCATTCTGCGCCAATTAGAATCCTGTGTCCGCGAAAAGACCTACAAGTCTTTGGAAACGGATTGGTTCGAGGCGAAGCCGGTTCCTGCGACCGGAAACGCGTGGGATTCCATTCGGCAATCAATCTGCGCCTTCTTGAATACGCGTGGAGGGGTCATCCTCCTCGGGGTCAGGGACGAGCAAAAGCCCAAACGCCACTACGCGTTCTCTGGCTACACCGAGAATCATAGCCGACAGCTCGAGGGGCTGCGGGAGCACTTCAAGGATTATCGGCGCAACCCGCTGGACGTGAGCGAATTCATGCGGTTTGACGTGCGTCCGTTTTTGGATGGCCAAGTGGCGCTTGTGCGGGTGAGCGCCTTGCCTGAGGATCGGAAGTTTTGCTTCATTCGGGAAGTGGCCTACGAACGGATAGCGGATGGCGACAAAGAGATCAAGGCGCCCCGTCCGGAGGAGCAGGAGGAGCGGAAGAGGGAGATGGAGACCTTCCGGGAACTTCGTCCGATAGAGGGAGCGACTCTGGATGACTTGAACCTTCAACGGGTCAACGACCTGATCTACCTCATTAATCAGGGACAATCACAGCCAATCGAGGCCCTCAAGAGCACCATGCCGGATGCCCTGCCCTTCATTGAGCGGCGACGCTTCATTCTGAGGGATCATCGTGTTACGACTCTCGGCATGCTGGTGGTGGGAAAGCAGCCGGAAGACCACCTCCTGTTTCGCAGCCATCTGGATGCATTTGTGGCGGTGCCGAACCTAGTGGCTCAGGACAAGAAGACCTTCCGCGACAATATCCTCCAGTTGATGGAGGCTGGCCACAATTGGACACTTCGTAACATCCAAACCGGCGTATCCCACGAGGCTGGTGGCACGACGGTGCCGGAATACCCGGAGAAGCTCATTCGCGAGTGTATCAACAACGCACTCGCGCATCGGGACTACTCCATCAACCGCCCTGTCCAATTGACCCTAAAGCCCCGGGAATCCCTCGAGATTCGCAACCCTGGTCGCCTGCCGCATGAGCTGGTATTCGAGAAGCCCAATGAGCTGCCACCGGTGCGGCGCATCTTTCCGAATCCCCGCGCCCGCAACCCCCGCCTTGCGGATATCCTCAAGCTCCACAACAAGTGGGAAGGCAAAGGCATCGGAATGTCCGATCTGGTGAACTACGCCCTCGCGAACCAGATCGATTTGCCCTATTACCTGTTCCACTCATCGGATGAATTGTCCCTTTGCATTCCCTCCGGAAAACTTCTGGATGATTCCATGGATGCATGGCTCGAGCTTCTCAAGGACCGCCTCATCGCCAGCAAGACTCAGGGGCGCCCACTTTCCGATCAACAACGGATGGTGCTGGCTTACCTGCTCAAGAGCGAGCGGTTGAACAAGATCGGTCGCTATACATTGGCTTTGACGCCGAGCAACAACCACTTCGCCGCAATTGCCGATCTTCAGAGCTGGGGATTGATCGAGATGCACCCAGTGGGAGACCGCTTCCGGGAGGTCTATGTCGTATGCCGCGAGCTCGCCGAGGAAGATAGCATCGCTGAGATTAATGCCATCGGCGGGCCATACGTTCATGGACTGGATGAATTTGACCGCATGGTTCTCAATATGATCGGCATCGCAGAGAAACATTCCGTACAAGGCGGCTTGAATGCGAAGCAGGTCTACCGACTGATCAGACACAGGCTCCCAGAGGAACTGCGAAAGCGCGGGGATGTCGAGTTCTACCGGAAAGTACGGTCCCGCATCCAGAGAATGGCCCCCGACAAGTCGAAGCGCTCCGCTGGGAACCTTTCTGACACAGAATGGGTCAGCTCCCCCGATAGTATCCTCAGCACGCGCGGACCCGCCAGGCGACCGACTTTCCGTCTTAACCACGATTTTGAAAAGCCGATGATTTGAGTCTGCCACGACTTCCGAAGCCAGGGCCCACGGCAGGATCAGCAGGCTGCTCCCGGTTGACGGTGCAGTATGTAGCGATGGGCCAAGAAAAGATGGGCCGAAATCCGAAATTCACCCCCCTTCCGGCTTGACAGGCGGCCCCCGCCTCCCAAGATTCCGTCCTCTGCCGGAGTGAATGCCCCGGCGGGCCCTGCTGCGCGACTCCCCGTGCGCGCGGCGTGGTTCAAAAGCCCGGAAGGACTGGGGCCGCATGGTTTTGAGGGGTTGGTAGACCCCGCAGGGCCGAATCCAAGAGAGCTGACCTGATGAAAGCGCAATCCAGCACCCTTCCCAAGGTCGAGGAGACCAAGGAAAAGTGGTACATCGTGGACGCCAAGGGCCTTGTCATCGGCCGCGTGGCGGCCCGCATTGCCAAGATCCTTCGCGGCAAGACGCTCACCACCTATACCCCCCACCTCGATCCCAAGATCCACGTCATCATCACCAACGCCGACCAGATCCTGTTCACTGGCAGCAAGCTGACCGACAAGATCTACTACCATCACTCCGGCTGGCGGACGGGTATCAAGGCCGTCTCCGCCGAGCACCTGCTCGAGCGCAAGCCCGACGCCGCGCTCCGCATCGCGATCCACGGCATGTTGCCCAAGAATCGCTTGGGGCGGATGATGCAGCGCCACCTCCGCATCTACAAGGCCGGCGAGTACGACGGCCAACATTCCGCCCAGCAGCCTGAGCCGCTCGTGATCACCACGCGCGTGCCCAAGGCCAAGTTCTGATTTCCCATTCTTCCGGAGACAACGAGTTCATGGCAGAACGCATCGACCAGTATCTGGGCACCGGACGCCGCAAGTGCTCCGTCGCCCGTGTCTATCTCCGCCCGGGCAAGGGCAAGTTCATCGTCAACAACCTCGAGCTGAAGAAGTACTTCGGCGAGCGGATCAACATCGAGAACTACATGCGCTCCCCGATGAAGGAGACGCAGACCCTCACCAAGTACGACGTGATTGTGAACGTCTTTGGCGGCGGGATCATCGGCCAGGCAGGCGCCATCCGTCACGGCATCGCGCGCGCCTTGGTAAAGGCCAACGCCGAAAACCGCCCCTCCCTCAAGAAGGCCGGCTTCCTCACCCGCGACCCCCGCGTCAAGGAGCGCCGCAAGTTCGGCCTCCGCAAGGCGCGTAAGCGCGGCCAGTTCAGCAAGCGCTAATCCGCGCCTGCAACCAGCCACCGAATCAGAAACCGCCGGGGCGACCAATCATCGCTCCGGCGGTTTGTCTATAGAGCGGTGGCCCGGTAGACGACGTTGACGATATCGACCTGAATGATGTCGGTTGAGTCAATCAGGCCAAGCGGGTCCAACGCGCCTACCCACCCAGCTCCCGCTTAAGGTCCTCCATCGCCTGCCTCACCGCGCGCTGAACCTGGCGGGTCTCCTCCTCGGTGGCCTCGCGGGTGGACTTGATCCCGAGGTGTAGCTTGTTCTCCGCGTCGATTTGCACCTCCACATCGCCCACCAGTTCCGGCGGCATCCGGTCCATGATCATGCGGCGGAGCAGTTCTGTCATCGGCTCCGACGCATCGTGGCATCCGCAATTGTCGCCGTGGCGAATCGCGTGCAGGTGCAGGCGCGCCGCCCCCGCGTCGGGGTGCTCCGCATCCAGCAGCGCCAACGCCGAATCCAGCGCGGCCTCGGCCTCCTCGTGGCGATGCGTCACCTGGAGGAAGATGCCCAGCGCCGCGAGGCAGCGCCCGGCCTGCTCGATGTCGTCCGCCGCGAGGGCGCGCTCGTGGGCGAGGCGCAGCAACCGCTCGCCCTCCACGCCGCGCTCGTTCTCCACATAGTGGACGCCCGCGTTGCGCAGCGCGCGCGACTCCAGGGCGGGAGAAAGCGACTGCGCGCGCGTAATCGCCTCGCGATAGGTCGCCTCCGCCAGCTCTCCGTCGCCCGCGTCGCTCTGCGCCAACGCGAGGCCCATCAGTCCCTCCACCGCGCGCTCCGGCTCGCCGCGCTTCTCGAACGCATCGATCACGCGGCGGATCATCGCCACGCGCGCGCCGTGGTCACCCAGCTCGCGCTCCAGATTCGCGATCTCGACAAAGGCCTGCAACGTCGCCGGATGCTCGCCGCCCAGCTTCGACTCCAGCGCGCTCGCAAGCTCCGTCAACAGGCGACGGCTGCCGTCGGCGGGGGACGCTGCAAGGCGCGTGAAGGCCTCCTCGGCCACCGACTCGACGATCTCGTCGGGCATGCGCTCAAACTCGGCAAAGGCGACCTCGTCCTCCAGCGCCAGATTCTTGATCGCCGCCCCGCGCACCGCCATCGCCGCCGCCACGCCGCGGTCCCCGGCGCCCCAGAAGATGTCCACCGCCGCGCGGGACAACTCCAACGCATCGCCAAACCACT
>JBBQYG010000032.1:0-31103 GCA_038208905.1 Candidatus Sumerlaeia bacterium
GTCGCCTACGAATGGCAGAAGGGCTCCCATCTCGGCATCCGTGTCCGCGATGGCGGGCTCCCCGCGCGCGACGAGGCATTCCGCTGGATTGGCCAAACTGCGGACGCCTTGGCGACGCTTCACCGCCAAGGGTCAAGCCACCGCATCTTAAGCCCCGCGTCTATCTTCATCAACGATTTCGGCCAGGCCAAGCTCCTCCACGCAGGGTGGGGCAGGGTCGTGCGCGCGATAGACGGCGGGCTGCTGAATCCCAACTTGATGTGCATTCTTCCCTTCGCCGCCCCCGAGGTGGCCGCCGGAGAAGCGGGTGACGACGCCGCCGATGTCTTCTCGCTCGGGTCCAACCTCTACTTTCTCCTCACGGGGATGCCCGCCTTCTGGCACGAGGATCCCGCGACCCTGGCCGCGTTGATCGCCAAGGGCGAGGTCGACTTCTCGCCGCTGCGTGGAGAGCTGCCGCCCGAGGCGCTTGCCGCGCTCGAGGAAATGCTGACGCGCGATCCGGCGGACCGGCAGGTGAACCTTCCCGCGCTTACGGATCGGTTGCTGGCGATCGCGGATTCGCTCCAGCCTGTGCCTGATCAGCAGGCCCCTGCTCAACCCGAAGTCCGCATCATCGAGGAGCGCATCAGCGCCGCCGCTGTCAAGAAGCCCAAGGCGGACGGCGAGGAGTCCAGCAGCAAGATATCCGCGATCGTGCTGGAGCGCCAGCGCGAGGTGCAGCAGCGCCAGCGCGAAAGCAGCATGGCCGTTTCCAAGACCGTGACTGTTCTTGCGGAGGCGGCAGAGACCTCCAAGGCCAAGCGCAAGCGAACGCTCATCATGGCCGCCGCCGCCGCCGTGCTTATCTTTGCCGTCGTGGTGGGCGGCGGAACCGTCGTGATGGGGTTGTTCTCGGGCGATGATTCAGACACTCTCGCGCCAAAACCAAAGCCCACGCCGACTTCCACCGCGAATGGCGCCGCTCCCGTGGTGGTGGACATCCATACGAAATATGACCAAACTGCGGAGCGGCTCCGCCAGCTTGGGCAGCTCAGCAAGGGCTATCAGCGCACCAACGGGCGCTGGGCGGCAAAGGTCGAAGACCTTCAGTCCGTCGGCGCCAAGCCTTCCGAGTTTCTCGACTCTTGGGACAAGGCCATCGACCTGCGCAATGAGTTCGTCATCTCCGCCGGCGCCGATGGAAAGCTCGATACCGACGATGACCCCTGGTATGATGCGGATGCGGGAACGCCGGGCGGATACGTTCCTCCGGCAAAGTAGGGAATACCCGAATCCCCGTCCAAACGGGCACCCTGGAGGCACGAATGGGCTCTCACGCGGTTACCGTTCTCCAGATCGACAAGGGCAGCACCACGCTTCAGATCCACGGCGCCCGGGCGTGGTGGTCGCTGCTGGAACTGGAATCACGCGCCATCCATGCGTGGCTGATTCCGGGATCGTTTCGTAACTCGATCCCCCCAGCGGAGGGCGAAATCCTGGAGACCGAACCGCTCCTTGTAGATCCGTCTGGATTTCAGATCGTCAAGGAACCGCGCGAGGCGCTCGAACCTCTGGGGCCGAAGGGCGCCTTCCGCATCAGCGGGCGCGTCGCCTTTTGCAGCCCCTCCGGTGGGGCGATTGTATCCGCTTTGGGCCTGCGATTCGATTTGTCTGAATCGGTCCTCCATAAAGTGGAGCCCTCCATCGCCGACCCCGTCAGCTTTTGCGTCCGCCTTCTTTGCTTTCGCGAAGTGGAGCCATAGCAACGCCGACGCGCATCAGTCCATCAACGACTTGGATCTCTCCAGAAGTGGCTCGGCGTCGGTGATGACCATGCGATACTTCGCCTCTTGCAAGAGGGGGAGGAGCAGGTTCTTCCCGTCCCGAACCGCCTCCCACTCCGTGGCATTCTTCTCGCGGAATCCGTTGTAGCGGGCCGTCTCCAAGTTCTTCTCGATCTCTGCAATCAACGCCGTGGCGCGGGCCTTCAGTGCGGTCGCGGACCCTTCGGCCGCCTTCGCCGCAATGGCGTCATAGCGTTCCTTGCTGGCCCTGTAGTTCCCGTCGGTGTTCGCCGCCTGCATCGCTGCCTCCAACTCCGCGCGTAGCGCCACCAGCGTTTCGTCGCCTTCGCCCGCCTCCGCGGCCACCGCCGCGATGCCGTCCTGCGCGCGGACCAAGGCCTGCTCCGCCGCCGTGCGCAGGGGCTCCAGCACGCGGTTTGCCTCGTCGATCACGAACTGGCTCTGGCGGGCCAGCGCGTCGGGCTGCTCCGTGGGCTTCATCGCCGCCGCCGAATCATAGGCCGCCACCAAACTTTCCCACGCGGTCGGGTCCACCACGCTGATCTCGTTGGCCTGGCACATCGCCATCGCCTGGCCCGCCTGTGCGAAAAGGGATTCCGCCTCGGCGATGCGTCGCTCGCGGCCGAAGTCCTGCACGGGCGCGGGAGGCGCCTGCAGAATCGCAGGCGGGGGCGACGAACATCCGCCGATCACGCAGGCGGCGGCGATGACGGCGGCAATCGAGAGGGGACGAAGCACGGGGGCTACTCCTCGGTCGGGATGCGCATTCTCAATTCGCGGTAGCGGTGTGACGCGAGGGGAATTGAAACGCAAACCCGCTCCCGTTGTTCCGAGCCCGAAAAGTGATGCCACGACAAGACCCTCACACACCTCATGCGGATTGGTCAGGGACGCCAATCTCCCAATTCGCGCGAATCCCAGTGCCCCCTCGCCTGAAACGTGGTTCTCCTTTTATTCGCCTTGCCTGCCATGCTGCTTCAACCATCAATGGCGGGCGCAACTCCGACCGGAAGGCATCGCACCCGTGGCCCGCGCTCCTCGCTCATTTCCCACTCGCCCCCACATCCCCGAAGGGGGGGAACGCCCCGACGCGGTCCCGGATCTCGAGGGCATCCTCAAGGAACTCCTCGAGCATCCCGGCATCAAGGAGTGCATCGCCCACGTGCGGCGCCTGCCAGCGGTGGAGGCGCGATACGGCGAGTGGCCGGCGAGCCTCCCCGAACCCCTTCGCGCGGCCCTAGCTGCGCGCGGGATGACGCGCCCATACACCCATCAGGGCAAGGCCATCGGGAATGCGCTGGCGGGAAAAAGCACCGTCGTGGTGACGCCCACCGCCAGTGGCAAGTCGCTCTGCTATAACGTCCCCGTGGTGGAGGCGGTGCTCCGCGACCCCAATGCGCGGGCGCTGTACCTGTTTCCGACGAAGGCGCTTAGCCACGACCAATACGGCGAGCTCTACGAACTCACCAAGTCCTGTGGCGGAGAGATCAAGGTCTATACATACGACGGCGATACGCCCCCGGCAACGCGGCGGGCGCTTCGCGACGCGGGGCACATCGTCGTCACGAATCCCGACATGCTGCACGGCGGGATCCTGCCTCACCACACCAACTGGATCCGCCTCTTCGAAAACCTTCGGTACATCGTTATCGACGAGCTGCACCAATACCGCGGAGTCTTTGGCAGCCATGTCGCCAATGTGCTACGCCGCCTTCGCCGCATCGCGGAGTTTTACGGCGCCAAGCCCGTTTTTCTCTGTTCCAGCGCCACCATCGCCAATCCGCGCGAGCTGGCGGAGCAACTGATTGGCGAGCCCGTGGAGATCGTGGACGATAGCGGCGCGCCAAGCGGCGAGAAGGCATTCGTCTTCTACAACCCGCCTGTCGTGAACCGGGAGCTCAACGTCCGCCGTAGCGTCCGGCTGGAGGCGCGCCGCCTCGCGATGCGGTTCCTCGCGCGCAACCACCAGGTGATCGTTTTTGGCCGTTCCCGGCTCGATGTCGAGGTGATGACCACGTACCTTAAGCGCGGCATGGCGCGCATTCACCGCGATCCGAATCTGGTCGCGGGGTATCGCGGCGGCTACCTGCCAACGGAGCGCCGCGCGATCGAGAGCGGGCTCAAGAAGAAGGAAATTCTCGGGGTCGTCTCCACCAACGCGCTGGAGCTGGGCATCGACATCGGATCGCTCGACGTGTCGATCCTCGCCGGATGGCCGGGCACCATCGCCAGCGCCTGGCAGCAGGCGGGCCGCGCGGGCCGCAAAGCCTCGTCCTCCCTCGCCGTATATATCGGAGGCAGTTCTCCCCTCGATCAATTCCTGATGAAGCATCCCGACTTTTTCTTTGGCCGCTCGCCGGAATCGGGACTCGTCAACCCGGAGAATCTCGCGATCATCTCGTCCCACCTCAAGTGCGCGGCGTTCGAGCTTCCCTTCGAGGATGGCGAGACCTTCGGCCCCGGCGACCCGGGCCCGATTCTCCAGTACCTCGAGGACGGAAACGTGCTCCGCCACAGCGGCAATCGCTGGCACTACAGCAGCGATGCCTATCCCGCGGAGGAAGTCTCGCTCCGCAGCGCCGCGGGCGAGAATTTCATCGTCCTCGACACCGGCCACAACAACCGCGTGATTGCCGAAGTGGACTACGACTCGGCGCCGTTCCTGATCCACGACGACGCCGTGTATATCCACAACGCCAAGACCTACATGGTGGAGAAGCTCGACTGGGATCGCCGCACCGCTTTCGTGCGTCACAAGGTCGTGGACTACTACACCGACGCCGAGTCGTCCTCGAGCATCCAGGTCATGCAGGTGGACGAGGAGACGCCGACCCCCGACTCTCCGGTGCTGGAGGCGAAGCGATTCGGAGACGTGGCCGTGACGACGATCATCCGCAAGTTCAAGAAGGTGAAGTTCGAGACGCAGGAGTCCATTGGATATGGGCAGGTGAACGTGCCGCCGCTGGAGGTGCAGACGGAAGCCGCGTGGTTCACCTTCCGCGACGACGTCTCGGCACGGCTCGGCAAGGGCGGCACAAATCTGGGCTTTGGGCTACAGGGCATCGCGAGCCTTCTCCGCCACGCGGTTCCGCTCTTCGTCATGTGCGACCCGCGCGACTTCAGCGTGGCCGCCATGGTGCGTGCGCCATTTGATCAGCGCCCGACAATCTACTTGTGGGATCGATATCCCGGCGGAATCGGCATCGCGCGCCGCGTGTTTGGCATGGAGGATACGATCCTCCGGGCCAGTAGGCAAATCGTGGGCGAATGCGCCTGTGAATCGGGATGCCCGGGTTGCGTGGGGGCACAGCTCGAAGTGGGCGAGGGCGCCAAGCGAGCCGCGATTTCGCTGCTCGAAATGCTGCTGGGCAAGTAGCCCAACTACCTCGCCGCCGCGCTCGCCGCCTCTGCGCCAGAGACCAGCAGGCAATAGCCCGCCACCGTTTCTGCCCGATCCACCAGCGGACCATCGATGCGGCCATAATACTGGCCCACCGCCGTCTGCATCACCATGCCCAGGATCAACTGCGTAAGAAGCGGCTCGTCCCCCTTGGGAATCTCGCCGCGCTTCATCGCCTCGCGGACGATGCGGCTCAGGAGTTCCACGGGATTTTTCTCGTCGGCGCGCACCTCCTCCAGCAATTTGTGCCGCACCAGCATGACGAACCGGAAGATGTAAGGGTCTTGATCGTAGAACTCGAAGAACGCCCGCACCAGATCCGGGATCAGCACTTGGAATCGGCCATCGGACTTCCACAGGTGCGAGATCATCTTGGCAAACCCCGCATGGTTCTCGAAGAACAGCGCACGCACCAGGTCGTCCTTCCCCTTGTGATGGCGATAGAGCGCGCCCTCCGTAACGCCCGCGCGCTCTGCGATGTCGCGGATGCTGGTCCCGTCGACGCCCTTCTCAACGAAAAGTTCCAGGGCAGATCGCTCGATCGCCGATTTCTTCAGCGGTGGTCTTCCCATGTTCTCAGGCCTCTCGCTTTGCGGATTGATCTTCCATCTGCCACAGGTGGTCCACCGGACCAATTCCCGATCCCAGCGCATAGGCCGCCGCAATGGCGCCTTGCAGGTAATTCTTGGCGCGTTCGACTGCCTGGGGGAGCGCCAGCCCCTTCCCCAAATTCGCCGCGATCGCCGCGGAGAGAGTGCAACCAGTCCCGTGAGTGTGACGTGCGTCCAGGCGGGGCGCGCTGAATTCGTGCATCGCCTCTCCATCCCACAGGACATCCGTGGACAAATCCGACTCCGCCAGATGCCCGCCCTTCACCAGCACCGCCTCGCAGCCCAGCTTCCCCAATTCCCGCGCCGCATCGCGCATCTGATCAACGGTGCTGGGGCGGGCACCGATCAACTCCTCCACCTCTTCCAGGTTGGGGGTGATGACCCGAGCCAGCGGGACAAGGGCGCGACGCATCGCCTCCACCGCATCGGCGGCCAGCAAGCGGTGACCGCTTTTGGACACCATCACGGGATCGACGACCAGATTGAGCACGCAATGCTCGCGGATTTTCTCCGCCACCACGGCAATAATCGCCGCGCTGCCGAGCATCCCTGTCTTCGCCGCGTCGCAGCCGATGTCAGAAAGCACGGCATCCAGTTGCGCTGCGACAAATTGAGGCGGCGTCTCGTGGACGCCGGTGACCCCGAGCGTGTTCTGGGCGGTCAGTGCCACGATGGCGCTCATCCCATAGCACCGATGGGCCTGAAACGTCTTCAAGTCAGCCTGAATGCCCGCGCCACCCCCAGAATCGGAGCCGGCAATGGTAAGGATTCTGGGGGGGCGAAACTGGTTCATGGCGCGTGTCGAGATAATATCGGAGACGAGTCGCCCGAAAAGCTAACGATTTGTGTGCCAATGTTTACGCCCCGCGCTAGTGTGATCTGCGGGGGAGCTCCGCCAGAAACTGGAGCGGGGTCACGATCGCGATCCCTTGGTGCCTCCCGAGCGCCAGCAGATGCTGGTCCCCAGACACGATCCCATCCACCCGCCCTGCGACCGCCGTGGCCAGGACCACGTCGTCATCCGGGTCGTTGGGGACGACGCGAGGGATGACCTCAAGGGAGACAATCAGGGCATAGGAGCGGATTCTGAGGACCACGGATTGAGCATTCTCCACTACTTGGAGCGGACGCTTCAGAAACTTTCTCCGCAGTAGGACCTCCTCCATTTCCTGTATCAGCATCTCGGAAGTGCAGAGGTTGTATTGCTCGGCGCGCCACGCCCCCAACACGCGCCCGGGGCCGCCCTCAGGCGTGATCAACGCGCTGACGACGATGTTCGTGTCGAGCACAACGAGCATCACGAGGCGTCCCTCAACTTCGCGGCGGCGGCGCGCTTTTCCGCCCGGACTTCTGCGATGGCCTCTGCGACTTCGGCCTCGACCTCTTCCGGCGGGATGCCTTCGAACTCCTTTCGGAATTCATCGACTGCCTTCCAGAAATCGCGACGCGCCTGCTCGTGCTTTTCGAGCATGTAGAGCGGAACCAGCGCCGCCACCGGTTTTCCCCGCTGATTGACGATGTAGCTCTCCCCCGTCAGCCGCACCCGGTTGACTAGCTCCCCCACTTGGGTTTTCAGTTCCGTGGTTGTGATGGACTTGCTCATTTGATCGTTTCACTCCTTTTGACCTATCGTACCATATGGCCGATTCCGGTCAAGGGTAGCCCGGCGTCACTCTGCCCTTGCGCGGGCGGACCGATGGCCATATCATCGCATTGTGATGTCTCAATATCGCGTCCCCGCGAAAGGTCTTTCCCATGGCGACTCCCCATCCAATTCAGAAACTGCTATCGGAGAGGATCCTCGTCCTCGACGGAGCCATGGGGACCATGGTCCAGCGCTACAAGCTGGAGGAGGGCGACTTTCGCGGCGACCGCTTTGTCAAGCATCCCGGCGACCTGAAGGGGAATAACGACCTCCTCGTCCTGACGCGGCCCGACGTGGTCAGCGAGATCCATCGCGCCTATCTGGAGGCCGGCTCCGACATCATCGAAACCAACAGCTTTGGCACCAACGCGGTGTCGCAGGGCGACTACCACATGGAGCATCTCGTCTATGAGATGAACGTGGCGGCGGCGCGCCTTGCGAAGGAAGCCACCGTGGACTTCACACGGCGGAACCCGTCGAAGCCGCGCTTTGTCGCGGGGGCCATCGGCCCCACCACGCGGACGGCGTCTCTCTCTCCCGATGTGAACAATCCGGGCTACCGCGCGGTGACGTTCGATCAGTTGGTTGCGGCCTACTACGAGCAAACCCGCGGCCTTGTCGATGGCGGGTCCGACCTGATCCTGGTCGAGACAGTCTTCGATACGCTCAACGCCAAGGCAGCGCTCTATGCCGTGGACAAATACTTCCGCGATTCGGGGCGCCGCCTTCCCGTGATGATTTCCGTGACAATCACGGACGCATCGGGTCGCACGCTCTCGGGGCAGACTCTCGAGGCCTTCCTCTACTCCGTCGAGCACGTGCGCCCGCTCAGCGTCGGCATCAACTGCGCCCTCGGGCCCGAGACGATGCGCCCGTATATCGAGGAGCTTTCGGGGCTCACACGCAGCCTCACGTCGCTGTATCCCAACGCGGGAATGCCGGATGCCCTTTCTCCGACCGGTTACGAGCGCAGCATGACACCCGCCCGCATGGCCGGCGTATTGGCCGAGTATGCCGACAACGGTTGGCTCAACGTGGTGGGTGGATGCTGCGGCACGACGCCGGAGTTCATCGCCGCCATCGCCGACGCGGTGGGTTCGCGTCGCGCGCGTAAGCCGGGAGAGCGCCCCGCAGTGACGCACTTCAGCGGACTGGAACCACTGAAGTTGGATCGTAACAGTGGCTTCCTGATGGTGGGGGAGCGCACCAATATCACCGGCTCGCCAAAGTTCGCCAAGCTCATCAAGGAGGGCGACCTGGAGGGCGCTGTCTCGGTAGCCCGCCAACAGGTGCAGAATGGCGCCAACATCATCGACATCAATATGGACGAGGGCCTGATCGACTCGGAGAAGATGATGCGCGAGTTCCTCAATCTGCTCGCCGCCGAGCCCGACATCTCGCGCGTTCCCGTCATGATCGACAGTTCCAAGTGGTCTGTCATTCAGGAGGGGCTGAAGTGCGTCCAAGGCAAGTGCGTCGTGAACTCGATCTCGCTGAAGGAGGGGGAGAATTCCTTTCGCGAGCAGGCGCGCGAAATCCAGCGCTATGGCGCGGGCGTTGTCGTCATGGCCTTCGACGAAAAGGGCCAGGCCGACGGCAGCGCGCGCCGCGTGGAAATCTGCGAGCGCGCCTATCGCATCCTGGTGGACGAGCTGGGCTATGATCCCACCGACATCATCTTCGATCCGAACGTCCTGACCGTCGCGACCGGCATGGAGGAGCATAACGACTACGCCCGCTCCTTCATCGAATCGCTCACGCTCATCAAGGAACGCTGCCCCGGCGCCAAGACCAGCGGCGGCATCTCCAACATCTCCTTCTCCTTCCGCGGCAACAACCGCGTGAGGGAGGCCATGCACTCCGCCTTCCTCTATCACGCGATCAAGGCCGGGCTGGACATGGGAATCGTGAACGCCGGAATGCTGGAGGTTTACGAGGAGATTCCCAAGGACCTGCTGGAACGAGTCGAGGATGTGCTCCTCAACCGCCGCCCCGACGCCACCGAGCGCCTGATAGAATACGCCGAGGCCATCAAGGGCGACCAGGGCGAGAAGAAGGTCGCGGAGAAGAAGGAGTGGCGCTCCGGCAGCGTCGAAGATCGGCTCAAGTATGCCCTCATCAATGGCATCGTCGATCACATCGATGCCGACGTGGAGGAGGCGCGCGCCCGCTATGCGCGCGGGCTCCACATCATCGAGGGCCCGCTGATGGATGGCATGAACGTGGTGGGCGACCTTTTCGGCGCGGGGAAGATGTTCCTCCCCCAGGTGGTCAAGAGCGCGCGCGTGATGAAGAAGGCCGTCGCCTATTTGATCCCCTTCATGGAGAAGGAGAAGGAAGAGCAAGGCCTCGCCGCAAGCAGCAGCGCGGGGAAGCTCCTACTCGCCACCGTCAAGGGAGACGTCCACGACATCGGCAAGAACATCGTCGGCGTCGTGCTGGCCTGCAATAACTACGAGGTCGTGGACATGGGCGTGATGGTCCACTGCGACAAGATCCTCGCCAAGGCGCGCGAGATTGGCGCCGACATCATCGGACTCTCCGGCCTGATCACGCCGTCCCTCGACGAGATGGCTCACGTGGCGCGCGAGATGCAGCGCGAGGGGTTCACCGTGCCCCTCCTGATCGGCGGCGCCACCACCAGCAAGATGCACACGGCGGTCAAGATCGCCCAGTCCTACGGCGGCCCCACCGTCCACGTCATCGACGCCTCCCGCGCCGTCGGCGTGGTTCAGGCTCTGCTCGATTCACAGAACAGGGATGCGTATCGCACGAAGCTCGATGGCGAGTACGAGGCGCTCCGCGAGCACCATCGCAGCCGCAACGAGGGCACCAACCTGCTCTCCATCGCGGACGCGCGCCGGCGCCGCTTCGCACCCGACTGGGCCGCCGCGGAGATCGCCAAGCCGGAGTTCCTCGGCCTGCGCGCCTTCGACGAGTACGACCTGCGCGAGATTGCCGGATTCATCGACTGGTCGCCGTTTTTCCACACGTGGGAACTGCGCGGGCGCTATCCCCAGATTCTTCGGGACGAGACCGTTGGCAAAGTCGCCACGGAGCTTTTCGCGGATGCACAGGAAGTCCTCGAAATGCTGATCGCCGGGCGCCACCTGCACGCCCGCGGCGTCATCGGATTCTTCCCCGCCAACAGCGTGGGAGACGATATAGAAGTATATACAGACGAGTCGCGCTCCGAAGTACTGGCGACGTTCCACCAACTCCGCCAGCAGGCCCCCAAGGAGGGCGACGGCCAGCACAACTACTCGCTCGCCGACTTCGTCGCTCCGCGCGGCTCGGGCCGCATCGACTACATCGGCGGATTCGCCGTCACCGCCGGCCACGGCGCCGACGAACTGGCGGCGAAGTTCAAGGCCGAGGGCGACGACCACCGCGCCATCATGGTCCAGGCCCTCGCCGACCGCTGCGCCGAGGCGTTCGCGGAACTCATGCACAAGAAGGCACGCGACTTCTGGGGCTTTGGCAAGGCGGAGAAACTTTCCACCGACGACCTGATCCGCGAAAAGTACCGCGGCATCCGCCCCGCGCCCGGCTATCCCGCCTGCCCCGACCACACCGAGAAGCCCACGCTCTTCCGCCTCCTCGATGCGGAGGAGAACGCGGGAATCAACCTAACCGAAAGCTGCGCCATGTGGCCCGCCAGCTCCGTCAGCGGCTGGTACTTTTCCCACCCCGCAAGCAAGTACTTCGCCGTCGGCAAGATCGGCCGCGACCAAACCGAGGACTACGCCCGCCGAAAGGGCATCCCCCTCCCCGAGGCCGAGCGATGGCTGGCGCCCGTTCTTGCGTATGACGCGGAGCCAGTGGTGGTGGGGTAGTGCCAGCGGCGATTTTCCGCGAACTCCCCTAGACCTCACTATCGCGACCTAGGACCAATGGCGCGCTGGTCGGATGTCTTATCCTTGGCTCCGCCAGCCCATCTCGGTCAGGGGTCGCGTAGAGTGGGTCTCGCCAATCTCTGTTCGCTCGCCATGCGGGGAACGGATCTCAGCCCCTAGCCACCCATGCAATTCGATACCTTCGAGTTCGCGGTATTCTTTGCGCTGGTGTATCTGGCCTACCGCTGCTTTCCCCTGCGCGGGCAGAACGTCCTGTTGCTGGGTGCCAGCTACTTCTTCTACGGATTTTGGGACTGGCGATTTCTCTCGCTCCTTCTGATCTCCACTTTCGTGGACTACTTTGCCGCCCACGCCATCGAGAGAGCGGCCCCGGGGAGTCGGCTCCGGCGCGTGGGGCTTGGCGTGTCGGTGGCCGCAAACCTCGGGATGCTGGGCTTCTTCAAGTACTTCGATTTTTTCGTGGAGAGCTTCCATGGGATGCTGCTGGAGTTTGGGATCGAGGCAAGCCTGCCGCTGCTTCAGGTCACGCTGCCGGTCGGCATCTCCTTCTATACGTTCCAGACACTCAGCTATACGATTGATGTCTATCGGGGGAACTTGCGGGCGACACGCGATCCGCTGGCATTCGCGCTCTTCGTATCGTTCTTCCCGCAACTCGTGGCGGGTCCGATCGAACGCGCGGCGAACCTCCTCCCGCAAATCGAGAATCCGCGCCGCATCACCTGGGAGGGCACCCAGCAGGGCGCATGGCTGATCTTCTGGGGAGTCTATAAGAAGGTCTTCATCGCCGACAACCTCGCGCGTTTCGTGGACGCCGCCTACAATTCCCCCTCGGATGTGTCCGGTCCCCAGTTGCTGCTGGCAACCTATGCATTCGCATTTCAGATATACGCGGACTTCTCCAGCTACACCGACATTGCCCGGGGAGTTTCCCGCATCATGGGCTTCGAGCTGATGGAGAACTTCCGCCTGCCCTACTTTGCGGCGAGCCCAGGCGAGTTCTGGCAGCGTTGGCACATCAGTCTCTCGCAGTGGCTCCGCGACTATCTGTATATACCGCTCGGGGGAAGTCGGGGGAGCGGATGGTTCACCACGCGGAACCTGATGATCACGATGCTCCTGGGCGGGCTATGGCATGGGGCCCGCTGGAACTTCGTCCTGTGGGGCCTCTTTCATGGGCTGCTCCTCGTGGCTTACCGCTACATCCGCATCCCGGCCCTCCAGGCATTGCCGGAACGATGGAAGCGGCCGCTGGCGATTCTGGTCATGTTCCATTGGACGGTGCTTGGCTGGTTCCTGTTCAGGGTGGACAGCGCCTCCCAGATCGTGGATTTCTTCCACGGATTCTTCTCGGGGTGGCTCAACGGCGCCTCGTGGTCCGCGGGCGGCAGCCTGCTCGCCTATGTCGTGCTGCTCCTCGCTGTTCAGATACTCCAGTGGCGCCGCAACGACATGCTCGCGCCGCTTTCGCTTCCGGTCGCAGTGCGGGTGGCGCTCTACCTGATCCTGTATTTCTCCATCACGTTTGGGGGTGCGTTCGGTGACAAGCCGTTCATCTACTTCCAATTCTAGCCGGTGGCCCCTGGCGGCGATCGTCGCATTCTGCCTGATTGCGCTTGCTGAGGTGGCAATCCATCGGCACAGGGCGTCACTGCTCGACGACGTCTTTCCGATCATGGTGGACAGGACCGCGCGGCTGCAGGATCCAGGCGAAAATCCCGACGTCGTCTTCTTCGGCGACAGCACCTATTTCTGTCTTCGCCCGTCTCTTGTCTCCGATTCGCTGGGCGCCGATGTGTCGGCCGTGAACCAGGCCTGGCCCGCGATGGGCATGGATGCGTGGGAGCTGATGCTCGAAAGCTATGTGTGGGGTAAGGGAAGGCCCCCGCGCCTGATCGTGGCCAGCTTCACCACCGACGCGATCACCCTCCCCGCGGAATCGAACGAATCCGGCCGTCACGAGATTCTCCGCAGCCGGGCCTTTGCCAGCTTCGCCGCGATTCCCACGCTTCGGACCATCCTGGCGGCGGGGCGATACGGTTACGCATGGCTGTACTTTCGCGATCTCGCCATGCCGCCCAGCATGACTTATCGGGCCGGCATCAAGCGGGGCGCCGAATCGATCCTGCGCGAAGGCGTCTGGCCGTCCCCCAGCGAGAATCAGGCGCGATGGTATTCGGAGTACGCAAGCTCGGGCTCCTGGGTGCTCTTCGAGAAGCGTGAGTTTTCGCCCGCCGCGATGGAGGAGGCGCTTCTGGCCTTCCCCCGCCGCCCCGTGGATGACCCCGCGATCATTGCCTACTACTTCCGGTTTCTTGACCGTGCCAAGGAACTCGGCATTCCTGTCTTCATTGTGACGACTCCACTTCCGGAGGTTGTCATGGACTACTATCAGGAACACGGAATCCTCGCCGCCTATCAGGCGCGCGTAGAACAGATACTCGCCCGATATCCCAATGTCGCTTTCTCTTCGGCGCTTCCTCCCCGATATCCCAACGAACTCTTCAGCGATTCCTCGCATCTCAATCGTGCCGGCACCGATCGCTACGAATCGGATTTCCGAGATATACTGGGGCGGCTTGCCCGGGAGACTGGCTGGAGTCGAGAGCAGCCGACAGTCCCTCGGCCTTGACCCGTCGTCCCAACCGGCGCCGCCTCGCGTAGAAGCCGTTTTTCCAAGGGGCGCGAATGAGACCAACCGAAGCAAGCCAGGCGAGGGAGCATGCGGGGCAAACCCGCTCGCGCTCCGTCGTGCGCGTCCTGTGGATTACGCTGGCGCTGAACTGGGGTGTGGCGGGGATCAAGATCGTTGTGGGGATGCTGGCGGGGAATCTGACGGTTGTGGCGGATGGATTCCATAGCATCCTCGACGGCACCAACAACCTGCTCGGCATCATCGCCATGGCATTCTCGGCCCGCCCGCCGGACCGCGAGCATCCCTACGGGCACCGCAAGTTCGAGCACGTGGCCGCCATGATCATAGGCGGACTCGTGGTTTTGCTCTGCTACGAGACCCTTCGCGGCGCCGCGATCGCGATGTGGAGGCGCGGAGGTGCGGACGGACTCGTCGCAGCTTCCTTCCCGCCCTGGTTCTTTGGCCTCTTATTTATTGGGATCGGCGTAAACCTGTTCGTGGCACGGTACGAGCGGCGCGAGGGCGAGCGACTCAACAGCAGCCTGCTGAAGGCCGACGCGAAACATACCCTGTCCGACATCGCGGTGACGGCGGTGGGACTCGTCTCTCTGGCGACGAGCCATCTGGCGTGGTGGATCGATCCGCTGCTGGCGGCGGGCGTGGGGCTGTTCCTGCTCAATGCCGCTTATTCGATCCTGCGCGACAACGTGGCAACGATGACTGACCGCAGCCGCCTCGATCCCGACGCGATCCGTCGCGTGGCGGAGTCCGTGGATGGCGTCATGGACGCCCATGCAATCCGCAGCCACGGCATGGAGAACGACATCCACGTGGACCTGCATGTGATGGTTCCGGGGAACATGTCGGCGCGCGAAGTGTCCAATCTGGAGGAGGCCGTCCGCAGTCATCTGATGCAGACGTTCCCTCAAGTGAGCATGGTGGGAGTGCAGCACGAGACGGAAGAGGAAGCCGCGCCGAAGGACGACCCCGTCTGGAAAACCTAAAAAGTAGTAAGCCCGCCTATTGGAAGGGCGGGCTCACTGCTGCTCAGTCCGGTGGGTCAACAATCGCAATCAGATAGAGACTCCAATCTGGATTTGGGGCGGGCAAGGCCAATTTCCGCTCCAAGCGGCGAATCTTGCCGCGCGAAATTAGTTCCGGGAATTCCTGATCGGGTTCTAGGGGTTTCGCCCGGGCAAACATCCAACTCCTCGCGACGCAGGCATCAGGAGCGCCTGTGCGCTCCTCTAAGCACTTACAGGCATTTGTTCTCCGACTTCGCAAGGATGCGCTTCATCGCCTCCTTCGGCCTCATCGCGGGAGGTTCGGGAGGGGGCGAATCTCAGCCACCCGCTTTCCGTTGCGCAGGACGACGAAATTTTCGTCGGCTTCCACCTCCTCAAGGATGGCTGCCAGGCTTTTGCCTGCCTGAATATCGCTTACTTCTTTCATGTCCATGCCTCCTGACTTGGCGGTATATTCCCACACCCCCCGCTTTCCGTCAAGCCCGACGCGCATCGTGCTTGATTTACGGTCGGGTGCGATGTCTCTTTCTCCCCCTGACCACGCCAGATCACCCAATACCGTTCGTATCCCGGACCGGGCATGACCACGAAAGAAAAACCGCAAGACAACCCCTCGGGCGGCCTCGCCACGATGGAGGCCCACGAGGATCTCTACCAGATCATCCTCTTCGACGACAATGAGCACAGCTACCAGTATGTGATCGAGATGCTGACCACGCTCTTCGACCTCTCGGCCCAGGACGCACAGCAGATTGCCTACGAGGTCGATTACGTGGGGCAGGCGACCGTGAAGGTCTGCGAGTTGGAGGAGGCCACGTCGGGACGCGACCGAATTCTGGCCTACGGTCCCGACCCCCGCGTTCGCATGAGCACCACCAGCATGCACGCGATCGTGGAAGCCGTGGAAGGGCACTCCGAGTAACACATGGGATCAGAAGTTGGAGAGAGCCGCCTCAACGGTGCCGATTACGTCGGCGAGGAGTTCCTCCTCCTCCACGGTCAGGTTGCCGACGGTTTTCTCCCGCAGGATTTCAAGGAGCGCCTGCTCGCGGCGCGCCATCGCGGGATTGGGCGGAATAGGCTTGCCGGTGGCGGGATGCGGCAGCAACCCGAGCTGGAGCATGGCCTGAAGATGGTGCAACTGAACGATCATCAAAAAGCTGGGCGGAGGAAGCTCCGGCATGGTTCTCACCTATTGGGGACTGGTCCAGCCTCGCGGCTGGGGTGGGCGAGGCTCGCATGAACGCCCCCGCGTCCGTCAAACAGGCGTTCCAGTTTCTCGCGATTCTTTTCGCGGCGATGCTTCTATGGCACGGATCGCTGATTGCGGGTGGCTCGGTGCTTTCTGGCGGGGACATGGTCAATCACGCGGCGCCGATCCGCGAGGCCCAGCTTGCAAGGGGCTGGTTCGCGGGATGGCAGCCGGAGAGCTTCAGCGGGCGGCCCCTCATCGACGATCCACAGTCCGGCACCTTCTATCCTCCCAACCTGATCCATGTATTGGGTCTTTCCGCAGAGCGCGGCATCACGCTGCTGATCCTGATTCACCTCGCGCTGGGCGGATTCGGTTTCTACCTGCTGGCGCGGGTGAAGTTCCGATTCGAGCCTGCCACGCTCGCCGGGCTGCTCTGGGCATTCGGCTCCTACCACCTGATGAGGATGTCCAACGGGATCGTGGTTTTTAGCTATGCCTTCGCATGGCTCCCTTGGATGTGGCTAGCGGCGGAACGCCAGTCGCTTCGTCGCCAAGGCGCTATCGCCTGGGTCGCCGTACTCGCGATGTGCGGCGCGTGCCAACTCCTCGCCGGCGCTCCCCAAGTCTCACAGATCACCTGGTTCGGCCTGGGACTGTGGACGCTCGGTCGAATTGTCCAGCGGGCGGAGGGGGATCGCCCCGTCGCCGTGGCCGGAGGATTCGCGCTCGCGGGGCTTCTCGCCCTCGCCGCTTGTGCTCCCTACCTCGCGGGGGTCGTGCGATTCATGGCTGAAGGCATGCCGCGCGAGGAAGGAAGCCTATGGTCCTTCGTCTCCGACGGCTCCCTCCGGCCTCGGCTCCTGATGCTCTTTCTGGTGCCCGAGTTCTTTGGCCCGGGAAACGACGAGGCGCTCTATTGGGGCTCCAGCATGAGCTTCACCGAATCGAGCGGCTTTTTCGGGATCGCGCCGCTAACCCTGTGCGCGATCGCGGTGGCCTGCGGCGCGGCAAGCCTGCCGAGGAGGAGGGACCGGTGGGCGATTTCCCTCACCTTGCTCTCGGTGCTGGGCTTGCTGATTTCCCTGGGTGGATTCGGTCCCCTGTTTGGCTTGCTGGTGGCGGTCGTTCCAACATTCGACATGTTCCGCGTGCCGGCCCGATGGCTCGTCTGGCCAGTCATGGGGGGTATCCTTGGCGCGGCGTGGTGCCTGAACCTGCTGCTGGAGAACTCCGAATCCCCCGACCGCCGACGTGTTTGGGCGGGAGCGGCGGGCATGGCGCTCGTTCTGGTGGGCCTTTCTCTTGCCCGGATCTTGACGCCCGCGCTGCTCGATGGCTTCGGGCTGGGCGGGATCATTGCCTCTCGTTTTCCCGATCCCACCGACACCGGAGGCGTCGCGCTGGAATCAGCCGCGCGGGCCGGCGCGGAATGGTCGCTGCTGCTTGCCGCTGCCACCGCCGCCGCGGTCGCGGCGGTCGTTGCGCGCAAGATACCATCCCGGGTGGGCGTCGCGATGGTTCTGGTCCTGACACTCGCGGACCTGTTTCGCTTCTGGCTTCCATTCTCCGCGCGCATCCCCGAGGGCGCATCCCCCAGCGAGATAGAATCCGAGGCCTCCTTCTCCGCCATCGCCGCCGCCGACTACCGGCAGTACTTCTTCCCCGAGTCCCCCACGGTGCAGGCGCTGCGGCGCTTGCCAGGCCGGGGCCGCATTCATTACGACGACTCGCTGAGCAGCCATGCCTTCGATCAGGAGCAACGCGAACTCCTCTGGGAGCGGCCCGTGGCCCTTGGGCTGGAGATCACCCGCGGCTACCAGCCGATGATCCTCGGCAGCTATGCGCAGGAGTACTACGCATCGATGATCCCGCTCTCCGACGTGCGGACGGGAGCCTTTCTCTCCCAAGCCGAGATTCGCGACCGCCGGTTCCTGGATGCCTACAACGTGACTCACATGCTGGGCTACGAGCTCGATTTCCTGGCCAAGGAGATCGCGGAAGCCGGGCTTGTCGACCCCGAACCGATTGGTCCCGTTGTCGAGGGTATGCGCCTGATGCTCTGGCGGAACCCCCACGCGCGGGGATGGGCGTGGCTGTCTCGCGAGGAGCAGTTCCTCGAAGCGGTTCCTGATGTCACGCTCGGCAGCGTTGCCTTGGAGAAGAGGGAGGCGGACATGTGGATGGGGCGGGTCGCGGCTTCCGAACCCTGCTACTTGCACATCTCCTCTCCCGACTATTCCGGGTGGCGAATCTCCCTGTCGGGAGAATCTGGAGCCTCCGCAGGCCCGCCAGCCACCTCGCGTACAATCAGGATTCCCGCAGCGGGGGAGTGGCGCTTCGAACGCCGATTCCACCGGGAGGCGTTGCGCCCCCGCTGGATCGCAATCTCCCTCGCCTCCTTTGTCGCGATGGCGTGCTGCTTCGTGGTTGGGCGTCGCCGATCCGCGCCCGCGCCGTGAACCGGGGCGCTTTTGCGCTCGACCTTCCCGGCGGGGGGCATCACCCTTTGCTCGCCTTCACCTGCCGATCCACGGAGTTCCGCCGCGTGACGAAGACCTCGATTGCCATGCTTCTCCTCGCGATCGCCGCGACCACGGCCGCTCCGGCGGCACCGGTCCCCCGAACCTGGGCGGCGACGGACTATCCCCCGGGAGCCCCCCCTTGGTGGGGAGCGGAGGTGACGCGAGTCCCCTCCCCAATTCTGGCGGAGGGTCTGGCCAAGACGCTTCGCAGCGAGGGTTGGGAACCCGTCTATACGCTTCCCTCGGCGGACGGCAAGGTTTCGGTGCTGGTGGGGGAGGAAGCCAGCGAGGGCCGCGCCTGGTTTCTGCTGACTGGCTTGCGCGCACAGGGCATGGCCGATGGGGATCTCGTCGCGACTCCGGCGGAATCGCGTGCCCCGCGAGGCGGCGACGGACCCGCCGACACGGGGATGGCCGCGAGCGCCCTGACCGACAAGGAAATCGCGGACCAACTCCACTCCACGATCGCCACCTTCGCTCCCGAGGTGCGTGACTCCATCGTCCACACGATCGAGCTGGTTGGGAACGGCGACACCCGCCACGCGGATGTCGCTCCGGGCGCGATCGCCGCCTTGCGCGAGTTCTGGCGCCAGAACCGCGAACCGATCCTCGCCCTTGAGATTGCGCGCCGCGTCGCCACCAGCAAGTGGATTGCCGCCGCAGACAGGCCCGAGCTGCGCGAAAGCGCGGCGGAGCTTTACTTCGAGCTTGCCTATGGCGAGAAGCGCGATTGGCGCGAGGCATGGTACGCCGCCGATCTGCTGGAGCAGACCCGCGGACCGCGCGCGGTCGCCCTTGCGGAACTCTTTCGTGCCGGCCTCCTTGTGGAACTCGCGAAGAACGGCCGTCAGCTTCGCGGCGGATTCGCTGCCATCCGTCGCCAGTTGCGCGCCGCCAACGAGGTCGCCCCCGAGGACGACGCCCTTCTCGCGCGCATCCATTTTCTGTATATGCAGACTTTCGCCTGGGAGGGTGACTGGCCCCGCGTCGAGTCGCTGTCCCGCGAGTTCCGCGCGCGCTTTCCCGAGGCCCGGGGGTATCGGGCGATGGCCCGCATCCTGGAGGCGCGCAGCCTCGAACGGAATGGCCGGCTCGAAGAGGCCGTGACCATGCTGGAGGAAGTGCTTTCGCTGCCCGTTCCGCTTGGCGAGCAGCTACGCGTGGGAATGAAGGCCCATGATCCCCATGACCCCGCGCGTGTGGAGCTCGACCGATTCCGCAGCCTGATCGTCGAGCGCGAATCCCGCCTCGCCGCGCCGACGCCCGCCCCCGAGTCGGCCCCGGCACCGACACCCACCGCCGCCCCGATGCCGGAAACCCCTTGATCGGAAAAGCTGGGGCCGCACACTTCCCCATCGGCAGAGCCTCCACTCGCGGCGCGTCCCGATGTCCCCCATGCCCCGATCCAATTCACCGGTCTTCCTCGCTTTTTTCGCCGCATTGCTGTGTGCATTCACGTCAGTGGTGCGTGCCAATGCTACTCCCGATGAACTAAAGGCCATGGAGCGGCTCGCCATCCATTATATGGCGGGAGAGATTGATGCCATCCGCACAAGCTTTTCCCCGGAACTCGCGGCGTCCCAATCCACGGAGGACATGGCGAAGCAGCGCTCTGCGTTGCTGGAGAAGGGGGGCGCGCTCCGGCACATCCGCGCCGCCTGGTCGCCACGCTCCCCCGAGGGGCGAACGCCGCCCTTCCTCCAGGCCGTTGTGCCGGTGGACCTCGAGAAAATCAGCATGGAGATCCTCTTTACTTGGCCGCGTGCCGCGGGGGTCGGGCAGCTCAGCGGCTTCGCCATTCGCGCGGCCACGCGGCGCGATCCCGCGACGGCGGCGGGCCCCCGCGTCGATCCGCCATTTTCCCCCGCCGACTACGTGGATGCGCGCAAGATCCAGCGCGAGCCGTTGAAGTTGGGGCCCGAGGCCTATCCCGTGGACGCGGAGTATGTTCGCCCGCGCTCAGCCACGCCGAATTCGCGGGTGCCCGCGGTGATTTTCCTGCCCGACCGCGATACCCTCGGGATCGACGGAGCAATCGGTCCCTCCCGCATGTGGAAGGACTTGGCCGACGGCCTCGCCACGGCGGGCGTGGCCTCGATCCGCTATGAGCGGCGCATGGCCCGCTATTACGAAAAGGCCTTCGAACCATATCGCATCGACGAGGAACTGTATATCGATCTATACGCGGCCCTCCGCGCGGCGGCGGCCCGGCCGGAGGTGGATATGGGGCGCGTGTACCTCCTTGGCCACGGGTTCGGCGCCTGGGCGGCCCCGGCAATGCATAGCCGCGCTCCGCGCGTGCGCGGCCTGATCCTCCTGTCTCCGCCGGCCAGCTATACCGCGAGGGAGCGACTCGACACTCTCGTGCGCGAGGACGCCCTGCCCGGCGCGAATCTCTCCGCAATCCGTGGCGCCGTCGGCTATCTTGAGCAGAGGCGCCTTGATCCCGCCTACATGGTCGTGGACGCGCCCGCGCAGTTTTGGTACAGCACAATGGGGCTCGATCCGATTGCGCTTCTCGCAAAGTCAAAGACCCCAACGCTCATCCTCATCGGCGGTCGCGACCACCGCACCTCTGAAATCCAGCGTGCGCCGTGGATCGACCTCGCCCGCGCCCGACAGCGAGTCGCCATCCGGTATCTTCCCAACGCAGACTACTGGCTATTTCCGCGCGACAGCCAGGATTCCGCCGCCGACGAGGCGCTCCGCCATGTTGATCGGGAGGCCATCGACGCCATTGCTCGATTTGCGGCGTCCCGCTGATCCGGGGCGCGCGCTCAGAGCAGCGGCGAAACAAGATAGCCGAAGTTCTCCAAGGCCCGCGTCACCATACCCGGCGCGCGCCGCTCCCGCGGATCATAGATATCCGCCTGCTCGATCAGCTCCCCCACGTGGGCCTCGATGCCGCGAGTCTCCTCGGAGGAGTAGACAAACAGCGCGAGTTCGTAGTTCAGGTAGAGGCTCCGCATGTCCATGTTGGGCGAGCCCACGGCGGCCAGCTCGCCATCGATGAGGAGCAGCTTTGTGTGCAACTGCGGGCCCCTATGAAGATAGACGGTCGCCCCCGCCCGGCACAATTCGCGAAGGTAGTATCGCCTCGCCAGATCCACCATGACCTTGTCCGATTTCGCAGGCACCACCACGCGGACGTCGCGGCCGATCTGTGCCAGCGTTGTCAGCGTGCGCAGGATCATCGCATCCGGGATGAAGTAGGGCGTCACAATCCAGACGCGGCGGCGCGCCTGGAACATCGCGCCGAGGACGGTTTCGTGAAAGGCGTCGGCCTCGATGTCGGGCCCGCTGGCAACGGTCTGGATCGTCACATTGCCCGATCGTTCCGGCGCGGTGGGAAGGCTCTCCGCCATGATCCCCTCCGCGTCTTCCTCCGTCGCAAACTCCCAGTCGCTGGCGAATATCTCCTGAAGCGAGGCGACCACGGGACCCCTCACGACGATCGCGAAGTCGCGCCACAGGCCCGGGTGCGGCGCGGGCGCGATGTACTCCGCCCCGATATTGCGACCTCCCACCATTGCCTCGCGCCCGTCAACGATCACGACCTTGCGGTGATTGCGCAGGTGTGCCGACCACTTCCATCGCAGCCGAAGCACGGGGAGGAAGGTGCCCACCTGCCCGCCTGCGTCTCTCAGGGGCGCCAGGAAACTGCCCAGCGCGTTGAAGCTGCCGAGCCCGTCCAGCAGCAGGCGCACCTTCACGCCCTCTGTGGCCTTGCGCGCCAACGCATCCACGATCGCCTTGGCAACCTCGTCCCGCGTCAGGATGAACGTGGTGATGTGGATCGTTTCCTTCGCGCCGTCGATCATCTCCATCAGGCGGCGATAATTGTCCACCGCGTCGGGCAGGAGATCCACCGCGTTCCCGCCCGAGAAAGGCGGCGGTTTGCCGACCAACAGCGGTATCTGGGCCGCTTCGCCAACCCCCTCGATATGGTCCACCGATCGATTGGCCTTCAGGCTCAGCGGTCCCTTGGCGCGCACCAGCCGACGGAGCTTGCGCCCCCCGAACACCAGAAAGAGCGGGACACCCACGTATGGCACGAAGATGATTGCCAGCAGCCACGCAAAGGTCGCCGAAGGCGGATGGTGTCCCGCGCGCAGCCGACTAAAGAGGATCACGCCGCAGATAACGCCCGCGACCGAGAGCAGGTGCCCAACGACGATCCCCGCCAGGTCGCGCAGTTCCATGGCTAGAACGGTCGGCTTGGTCGCGGTCGCGCCGGGTCAAGCCGTCGCCAGTAAGTCGGCATGTTGGGGTCGGGGTCGCGTTCGAGCAGATCCCCCATCGCGATCCTCAGGATGATCGAATAGGGGCCCAGCACAAGGAAGTAGAAGAGAAAGCTGATCACCCACGCAAGCACCAGCGCCACCGCGCGGAGAACGCGGAGCAGGACGGCCTGGATGCGGCGTGGTAAGGACATTCGGAGTTCAGCCTTGCGCCAGAATCTTGAGATTCGCGCCCGATGGGGTTCGCCATCGGCCCCCATCGTCAAGCCAAGAGCGCCGGGACGCCTTTTCCGCTTTCCAACCCCGCGCAAATCATGCTACCTCGCGGGCTGTCGGAGGAAGGGCTTCTCAAGAATTCTCGGCGAGGCAACGGCCATGGCGGATCCCTACAGGAACGTGAAGAAGGAAATGGAAGTCCTCCTCAAGGTGGAGGGCGGAATGTCCGCCGATGACCTGCGCAAACAGAAGAACAAGCCCGCCAACCCGCTCAAGCTTGGCGGCGAAGAGGGGGGCCGGCTCGGTGACGCCCAAGGCTCCATGGCCTACATGCAGGGCGAGGGCGACGAAGGTTTCGATGCCGGATCCATCGGAATGCCCACCGTCGGCGACGTCCTCAAGGACCTCGCCGAGCGCCACGGTCTGCGGTTCGCGGACATGCGCGAGTTCGACCTGAAGAACGAGGAGAAGGTCGCGCGTCTCACCTCCTACATTCCGTCGAGCGTGGCCCGCGAGCGCCGCGTCTTTGCCGTGGACGAGAAGTCCGTCCCCGGCCAAAAGCCGGTCCTCACCATCGCCATCGCCGACCCGATGGACATCCACGTGGTGGACGACCTGCGCCTGATGCTCCCCGAGCACGATATCGAACCCGTCGTCTGCAACGAGGAGGATATCGTCGATGCGGTGAACCGCAACTACGGCGTCGGCGACGAAGACCTCGACGACATGATCGACCTCCTCAACGCCAAGGAGGGCGGCTCTGGAGAGAGCATGGTTCGCGAGGGCGAAGTCGAGATCAGCGTCGAGGACCTCGCCAACCAGCCCGCCGTCATCAAGCTCGTCAACCTTCTTCTCATCCAGGCCATCAAGGATCGCGCATCCGACCTTCACATCGAGCCCATGACGGGAACGATCCGCATCCGCTATCGGGTGGACGGCGTGCTGAGGGAGATTCCCTCGCCGCCAAAGTCTCTCCAGCTCGGCCTCATCTCCCGCATGAAGGTCATGGCGGTGCTCAACATTTCCGAAACCCGCAAGCCCCAGGACGGGCGCATCCGCCTCAACATCGACGGGCGGGAAGTGGACCTTCGCGTCGCCTGCGTCCCGACCGTCCACGGCGAATCCATCGTGATGCGCGTGCTCGACCGTTCCGCCATGATGATCGGCGTCCAGCAACTTGGAATGCAGAAGGAAGTGGTGGAATCCTTCCTCAAGCGCGCCAGCAAGCCCAACGGGCTTATCCTGGTGACGGGGCCCACGGGCTCCGGCAAGACGACCACGCTGTACGCCACGCTGCGCGAGATCTACGAACCCGGCTCCAAGTTCATCACCACGGAAGATCCCGTGGAATACGAACTCGCCGGCATCGTCCAGGTTAACATCAACGCCAAGGTCGGACTCACCTTCGGCGCCTGCCTCCGAAGCATCCTCCGCCAGGATCCCGACGTCATCCTCGTCGGCGAAATCCGCGACGTGGAAACGGCCCAGATCAGCATCCAGGCCGCGCTCACGGGCCACTTGGTGCTCTCCACGCTGCACACCAACTCCGCCTCCGCGACCATCACGCGCCTTGTTGACATGGGAATCGAGCCCTTCCTGCTCACCTCCACCCTGGAGGCCATCGTCGGCCAGCGCCTCCTGCGCACAATCTGCCCCTCCTGCAAGACGCCGTATATACCGACCGACGAGGAGCTGACCGAGTTCGGCGTGTCGCGCGACGAGATCGAGGGCGTGGACTTCTATCAGGGCCGCGGCTGCGACGACTGCAATTTCAGCGGCTACAAGGGACGCCAGGGCATCTACGAGATGATGGAGGCCACCGAGTCCATCAAGGAACTCATCCTCCAGCACGCCACCACCGACGACATCCACGCCATGGCCGTGCACGAGGGCATGATCACCATGCGCCAGGACGGCTGGCTCAAGATCTGCCTGGGCATCACCACCTTCGAGGAAGTCAGCAAGCACACGATGCCCGAGACCGAGGACTCCGTGAAGGCCGAGATGGAATCCGTCCGCCGCTCCCTCGCCAAGATATCCAAGGTCCAGCGCGAGCGCGAGGCAGAGGAGCGCGGCCAGTCCATGGAGGAAATGGAAGCCGAACAGGCCCGGGGATCCCACGGCGTCATCAACGTTGGCCAGCCCGGCCACGACGATCGGAAGTTGATCGAGTAGGAACGGCAGGGAAAGGCAGGGAAAAGGGAGTTGGCGTGGGGCTGGAGGTGCTACAATGTATCACCATTGCGATACCAGCGCGAGCCTGCCATGATCAAGACGCTGACGAAGCGCGGGAATAGCTGGGCCCTGATCGTTGATCGCCCGATACTTGATCTCCTGAAGATCGAGGCCGACACGCCGCTGGAAGGCTCCACCGACGGGACACAGCTCATCATCTCGCCCCAGGTTGCCACCCCACCCGCCGCGAAAGTTCGCAAGGCCGTCGAGAGAGCCAGTGCGCGATATGGGAAGGCGTTGAAGAAGCTGGCGGAGTAGGCACTTGGAGCCCGACGTTCTTGCTCTGGATGAGGTGCTTGAGATTCACCTCGATCACGTCTCCCGATACAGCGGCGAGGCTTCCTTGCGCGACCTGGGCCTTCTGGAATCGGCGCTTGCAACAGCCTTTGGCAAGTTTTGGCGGCGCATGGCTCGCAGGTGATCTCTGTGGCATGGCCCCAGCCTATCTCTTCCATATCGTTCAGAACCCCCCTTCATTGATGGCAATAAGCGGACAGGCGCGGTGGCCGCGATTGTCTTCCTTGAGATCAATGGCTTTCAGGTGGAGGCTTCACACGAAGAACTCGAAGAACTGGTCCCTGGCGTCGCGCGTGGCCTGATTGACAAGGAGGAAGTGGGCGACTTCTTTCGTCAACATGCGGGGCCGCTCGATTCGCAATGAAGCCTCGTTCGTTCCCTCATCCCTGCTTTTTCCTGCCGTCAAACTCCAAACCGAAACCCGCCATCCACTGGCAGAAAAACACCCGTGACATTTGGGCTCTCCAGCAGGAACCGCGCGGCGCGGGCGATGTCCTCGGGCGAGCCCTCCCAGCCGCGGAGCGTCGCGTCGCGGTCCTTCTGCTTGAGCGCGTCTGGATAGTCCGGCGGATAGAGAATCGGGCCGGGTCCAATCGCGTTCACTCGGACGGCCGGCGCCAGCGCCTTGGCGAGGCCATAGGTCATCGAGATGATTCCCGCCTTGGATATACAATAGGGAATGCTGTCGGCCCACGGGCGGTCGGCGGTCACGTCGGCGATGCTCACGATGGCGCCGTGGCCGCGCGCCTTCATCGCCGCGCCCAGATAGCGCGCCCAGAAAAACGGCCCGCGAAGGTTCACCTCGATCGCAAGGTCGAAGTCCTCCTGCGTGCACTCCGCGATATCCACATGGGGCCAGATGGCGGCGCTGTTCACGAGCAGCGACACGGGGCCGAGCGCCGCCTCCGCCTCGTCGCATGCGCGCTTGATCGCCGCCACATCGCGCTGGTCCGCCACCACCACGGCGGCGCGACGGCCAAGCGCGCGAATCTCCGCCGCGGATTCCTCGCCCTCGGCCCGCGACGAATTCACATGCACAACCACGTCGGCGCCCGCGCGCGCAAGCTCCAACGCGATGGCCTTGCCGATGCGCTTTCCCGCGCCGGTGACCAGCGCGGTCTCGCCCGAGAGTGGAAGTTCGCTCATCTTGCTGGGAGTCCTTTTCTAGAGGGGGGAAAGACGGGAACGGCGGGAAAGGCGGAAAAGGCGCAAACGGCGAAAAGGATAATCGGATAGCTTGTCGCACCGCATGGGTTCTGCTCTCCCCCGTTCCCGCCTTTTCCGTTGTTCCCGTCGTTCCCGCTTTTCCCCCCAAACCACAAGGGCTCCCCTGCGTCGCAGGAGAGCCCGTTGTATAGACAGTGCCGCGTGATGACTTAGCCCTGGAGCTTCTTGGCCAGGTCCGTCTTCTCCCACGTGAATTCCTTCTCCGTGCGGCCAAAGTGGCCATAGGCGCTGGTGGCGCTGTAGATCGGCTTGTGAAGCTGGAGGTGCTCGATGATCGCATAGGGGCGCAGGTCGATGCTGTCCACGATGCGCTTGGCGATCTCGATATCGGTGATGCCATCCTTGCCCGTTCCGAAGGCATCGACGCGGACGGATGTCGGCTTGGCCACGCCGATGGCGTAGGAGAGCTGCACTTCGCACCGCGTCGCGAGGCCCGCCGCCACCACGTTCTTGGCCAGGTAGCGCGCCATGTAGGCCGCCGAGCGGTCAACCTTGGACGGGTCCTTGCCGGAGAACGCGCCGCCGCCGTGGCGACCCATGCCGCCATAGGTGTCCACGATGATCTTGCGGCCCGTCAGGCCCGAATCGCCGTGCGGTCCGCCGATCACGAAATTGCCCGTCGGGTTGATGTGAATCTTCATCTTCGCATCCACAAGGCTCTTGGGGAGCGTCTTCAGGATGATCTCCTCCGTCACGGCCTCGCGAAGGCTCTTCAGGCTGATCGTCGGATCGTGCTGGGTGGAGACCACCACCGTGTCGATGCGGACGGGCTTGAAGCCGTCATACACCATCGTGACCTGGCTCTTGCCGTCGGGGCGAAGCCAGGGAAGGGTCTTCTTCTTGCGCGCGTCGGCCAGCTTCTTGGTCAGCTTGTGGGCATACATGATCGGCGCGGGCATCAGCTCGGGCGTCTCGTCGCAGGCAAAGCCAAACATCATGCCCTGGTCGCCGGCCCCTTGCTCCAGCGGGTTCTTGCGATCCACGCCGCGGGCGATGTCGGGGCTCTGGGAATGCAGCGCCGCCAACACGCCACAGGAATCCGCGTCGAAGCGATAGTCGGGGCTCGTGTAGCCGATGCGGCGCACGGTCTGGCGGACGACTTCCTGCACGTCGATATAGGCCTTCGTGGTCACTTCGCCGGCCACAACCACCAGGCCCGTCGTCACCATCGTCTCACACGCGACGCGGCTCAGGTGGGCCTCGCCCGTCTTGCCGTCCGACTCCAGAATGGCATCAAGGACGGCGTCGCTGATCGCGTCGCACACCTTGTCGGGATGACCTTCCGTCACGGATTCGGAGGTGAACAGGGAGAGATTCTTGGACATCAGGCATTGATCCTTGCATAGGCCCGCCGCGCCGGGGCGGAGAGGTGGATGGCCAACCCAACTGGCCGGAATTCGACCGCCGAATTGAGGGAGGCGGCGGCGGGCGGTGCAAGGGGATTGCGGAACGGCAGCGGGCCGGCAGGGATGAGTGCGGCGGGGTGAGGCCTGAACGGCAAAGGTGGCATTTTGCCATTCGTGGTTGAGCCTCACGAATGAAGGTATGCGTGAGAGGTCCGCGATTTCCTGCAAGCCCCTGTCGGGGAACTCTTCGCAGTTTTTCATCGTTTTCCCTTGCCAAGCGGGGGGGGGAAAAAGGTACGCCAATGATGTTGTCCTTAGTGGATCAACTCAGACCTTGCAAGGAGCACGATCCCTCATGAATCACCTGCTTTGCGCCGCCGCCGTTGGGCTTTTCGCCCTCGCCGCCGCGCCCATATTCGCCCTGAGTGGCAGCGGTGATTCAGAACCCTTCATTCTGGACACTCGGACCAACCAACCCAACTCCGGATTCGCCGATTCCACTCCTTTCGTTCTCGACACCCGCTCGGCACCGCTCAACTCCGGCTTCGCGGACTCCACTCCGTTCGTCCTCGACACACGAACCTCCATTAACGCTTGGGTATTTCGCTAAACCAAATCCCGCCAGCATTCTAGTGAAAAGGACACCATGATGAAAAATATCCTCCTGACTGCCTTCCTCGTCGCCTCCCTCGTGGCGCCCGCGCTCATGTCGGCCCAGCCCGTGGTCGGCAATATCACCGCCAGCCAGCGCTCCTCCGGCGACAGGGCCGTGGACATCTCCTACGACCTCTCGAACGGTAACGGTGCGATGACTGTCACTGTCCTTGTCTCCAACGACAACGGCGCTACGTTCTCCATCACACCGCAGGCTCAGTACCTCACGGGTGACATCGGCGCCGGAATCAACAACGGCACCGGTTATTCCATCGTGTGGGATGCGGTGACGGACGTGCCGGAGACTTTCTGGCCCCAGACCCGCATTCGCATCATCGCAACGGAAGAAGGCACTGGGCCCGGCACCGTTGCCCTCGCGATCTCGAGCAACGTCACCGCTCCCGTTCATCAGTCCGCCGCCCAGACGCTCACTTTCACTTTCGCGCAGTCCGTCACCGGCTTCGACGCCTCCGACGTGACCGTGACGGGTGCCACCAAGGGTGCCTTCTCCGGTTCGGGCGCCGCCTATACGCTAGGCATCACGGGCACGGGAGGCACCATTTCCGTATCTGTACCCGAAAGCGCAACCAACCCGGGCAACCTCGCCTCCACCTTCTCCAACTTCTACCAGGACACCTGGACGGTGACGCTCCCCGGCGCGGTGCCGATGGAACTGATCCGCATCCCGGCGGGGACGTTCACCATGGGCTCGCCGGTGACGGAACTCTCGCGCGACGACACCGAAACCGAGCACACGGTCACGCTCTCGCAGGACTTCTACCTCGGCAAGACGGAGGTGACACAGCAGCAGTGGCAGGCGGTGCGCGGCTCGTGGCCGGGCACCGCGCCCTCGGCGGGCAACGGCCTCGGGAATGCCTTCCCCGCCTATAACGTATCACACAATGACATCCAGTCATTCATGGCGGACCTCGACACGGCGATCACGGAGCCGGGCACGTTCGCCCTGCCAACGGAATCGCAGTGGGAGTACGCGGCGCGCGCGGGAACGACGACGCGGTTCAACTTCGGCGACGGCTTCGGCGCCGATGAATTCTGCTCCGCGGAGGCCGAGCGGACGAACAACATGTGGTACTGCGGGAACAACTCGCCGAGCGGCACGAAGGCCGTGGGCCAGAAGCCGGCCAACGCTTGGGGGCTGCGCGACATGCACGGAAACGTTTGGGAATGGTGCGCCGATTGGTTCGGACCGTACCCTGGAACCGTCACCGATCCCACGGGGCCTGTGAGTGGTTCGATCCGCGTGATTCGCGGCGGCAGCTGGTACAGCAGCGCCCAGTACTGCCGGTCGGCCTTTCGTATCTACATCGACCCGTCGTTCCGGTACGACAGCGTCGGGTTCCGCGTTCTTTCTCCAGTCCAGTGACGTGGGCCAAGCAGCGCAGGCCGGGCGGGTGCTGCGTGCCGACGGTCAGGAGGTCGAGCGGAGCGAGAGCATGCACCCACCCGAGCCGAAGCGACCGCGAGCACAGTGCAGTTGCTGAAGGGGTTTGGGGGGCGCAAGCCCCCCAAACTTTATAAGAACTGCTGGAAGCCTCGGTGCAGTTCCGCATTTTCTCCATCCCCGCAACGGGTTCTCCCGATCTGGAGGAGGAACTGAATCTGTTCCTGCGGTCGCACCGCGTTGTGACGGCGCAGAAGACATTGCAGGCTGTGGAGGGGGTGCTGCGCGGCTCTCCCTTCCTCGGGTAAGCTTCAGCAGGTTGTGGGCGAGGATCGCGAGGCTGGCCTGCTCGCGGAAGCTTACGCTACCCATGCCCTGACTGTACAACTGTACGGGCGCCGTTGATCCCTCAGGCCTCATCCCTGGCCTTCCTCCCTGCCCGGCAGCACCGCCTTGTCATGCGCCGTCAACTCCCGCCGCCCCTTGCAGACGGGCCAGCAGGTGCAGCCCCAGAAGCGGCGTTTGCGCTTGGGGGTTTTGAGGACCGTGGCGGCGCCGCATCGGGGGCATTGGGGCGGGGTGGCTGTGGGGGTGGCGTTGAGGAGGGCGTTTGCGAGCCAGCCGGTGCTTGGGGGGGCGGTGGCTCGGGCTTTGGCGAGGAGGGTTTGGAGTTTGTCGCCGTCGATGAGGGCGATGTCGCGCTCGCGGGCGAGGTCGAGGCATTCGGGGTCGAAGGATTCGGTGGAGAGGAAGTAGGCGCACTTCGCGCGGTCTCGGCGGAGCTCGTCGGCAAACTCGCGAAGGATGG
>JBBQYG010000033.1:0-30583 GCA_038208905.1 Candidatus Sumerlaeia bacterium
CGCTCCGCCCGCATGGCCTGCCACGCGCGGCGTGCCTCCTTCAACAGGCGCTCCGCGCTCGACTCCAGCGTGAATTTGCGGATACGCATCAGGCCGATCTCCACGCGCGCGGAAACCTCGGGTGTGTATTCAACCGCCTCGTTGATGGCCGTCCGCCAACCCGAGTGATCGTCGGGATGCAGGTAGCGCGCTGCGCGCCCCGCCACCTCGCGAAAGACGGGAATGTCAGAGAGCACCAACGGCGTCCCCACTGCCATCGCCTCGATCACGGGGATGCCGAAGCCCTCTCCCCGGGAGGGGAGCGCCAACACCGCGGCCCGGGCCAGATAGTCGGCGATTTGGCGCTCGTCGGCTCGCCCGCGCACCTCCCACCGGGCGACGCCGCCGATCCGGCGAAGCTCCTCCAGTCGCGTTCTGTCGCGCTCGTCGAACCCCACGAAGAGCAGCCGGGGCGACGCATCCTCCGCCAGCGCGCGAACGAGCACCTCGTGATTCTTGCGGCGCTCCGAGCTGGCGATGCACAGCGCCAGCGGCTCGCGCCCGTCTTCGGACGCCTCGCGAAAGATATCCAGATCCACCCCGTGGTGGATCGCCACGCTTCGCTCCGGCGCGATGTGCAGGCGCTTGCCAACGGCGCGGCGGGCGTCCTCCGTGGGATACAGAATCCGGTGGGCGGTGCTCGCCGTCAGGCGTGTCATCGTGGAAAGGTAGGCGCGGAACTTCCAGGGATAGGAAGAAGGCTGGGACCACACCATATCATCGTGGATCATCACCATTCGCGCCGTGCGCCGCGTGACAAGGGGGCCCACATAGGCCGGGGAGTAGATCACGTCGGCGCCCATTCGGCGCAGCAGGCGGGGGAGCGTCACCTGTTGCCAGTAGTCGCCGGCCGGGTGGCTGGCGGGGTCGGCGGGAGTTTCCACGAAGTGCAGATGGCGGAAGTTTGTCCAGCGCGACCGGAACTCGGCATCCGCCAACGCAGGCGCGTGGCGCAGGACCGTCACGCGCCATGTCTGTATGCGCCCCGCGGCAAAGAGGCGCTCGATTCCCTCCAGATGGCGAAACACGGCATTGCCAACACCCGTCCGCGAAGGCTGGACGGCGCGGGCATCCATGACCAGATGGAGCGCCCTCTCCCCCTTCATGGGCCCACGGACTCCAGGGCCTGCCTCAAACGAGCACGCCGTTGGGCTGGATAAAGATGTCGCGGATTTCCTCCATCGACTTCGCATCCGAAATCTTCTGGAGCAGGTCAGGCTTCCTCAGCCGCATGACAATCTGGGCCAGCACCTTCAGGAAGTCCCCCGACTGGGTGTTGTTGCACCCGATCATCACCACGATATGGGTGGGCGCTCCATCCAGCGAATCGAAATCCACCCCTGCCTTGCTCCGGCCAACGGCAGCCACAAAGCCCTTGATGGAAGGGATCTTGACGTGCGGCACCGCGATTCCATAGCCTACGCCCGTCGAAACCGTGCGCTCCCGCTCGAAAACCTTCGCGCGCAATTCCTCGCGGTCGGTCACCAGCTTTGAGGTCGCCAGCAACTCGATCAACTCGTCCAGTACCTCCTCCTTCTTCGTCCCCTTGAGGTCGGTGATCCGTTCCAGGCTAATCAGGGAGTCGGGCTTGATGGCCATCGGCATGTTCTCCGGGGGGAATTCGTCGAGAGGACTGGAAGTGTGCCGGGGCCGGGGAGGGGTGGTCAAGGCGGGCATTGGATAATCTCCAAAGGCGGTGCCGTGCGGTGGGGCGCGGAGGAGGCGTCGGGAATGCAATGGGGAGACAGGAATGCCTGGTGACCGTCTATTTCCCGATCCCAAGTTCGATGGCCAACCGGTCAAAGTTCTCCTCGTTCGCGCCAACTACGATGCCCTTCACGCTCTCGCAGACCGCAATCGAATCGAACTGCATGCGCAAGGTGACGGCGACTCCAGCCGCTCTCTCTTCGAAAGTGGCAAACACGCGAAATTTTGGGTCGGACAGGTGGTCAAAGACGATCCGCCTGTTCGGCAATACCTGGATGAAAACACTGTGGTTCTCATGGTTCCTCGGCCGGGCCCATGAATCGTGATCGCCACTCGCCACCGGGCGTGGGATTGAACTCCCTGAATGTCTTCGTGAACCCCTTGGGCCCCCACCACCGCGCCAGAATCTCCGGATTGGTCCAGGCAGAGAACACGTCCGCCATGGGTGCCTCAAAGACTCGCGAGCTCACGATCTCGCGGTCGGGGTAGAAATCCGCTGCTGTTTCGGTGGGGAGTGGCATTGCGATGCTCCGGGTGGAGTTGCAGCCGACTTGCTCGGCGAGGATGGTGACGCCTGTCCATCGGATTCCGCATCTGTGTTTGCCCAGCAAGATTGCTCACCCTTGTCGATTCGGCTTGCAGGTCTTCCCACTTTCCGACAATTCCTCCGTCGAATCGTAGATTTCGGAGAAGAAATCAATGGATAGCGCGGTGCGCCTGCTGGTCGCGGATGACGATGTGGACATGCTCGAGTTGCTGCGGCGGACCCTGACGCGCGAGGGGTTCGAGGTGGTGCCGGTGTCCAGCGGCGCGGAGGCGCTGGCGATCTTGCGGCGCGACTCACGCTTCGGCCTCATGATTTCAGACGCGCGAATGCCGCCGATGGATCTGGAGCAGTTGCTCCCCGCTGTCCGGGAGGTGGCCCCAGACCTGAAGATCATTGTGATCAGTGGCTATTCCGAGTTGGATGGCTACCTTCGCCACACGCGCGAGGGCGCGTATGCGTATGTTGCGAAGCCGTTCAAGATTCCCGACTTGCTCGAGGTGATTGACCGCGCCCTGGGCCGGAGCGAGAGTGCGACTTGACCGCGGCGCGCGTGGTGGCTAGGCTGCGCCCTGAAATCGGGAACCGAATCCCCTCCGCGAACTGACCATGCCGTCTGGCCACGACATCCACAGGCTTCACGAATTTCTTCCGTACCTTGCGGAGCGCCAGCCGGGTCTGCTCGGCATGCTGCCCGCACAGGATCGGCCCGCCGCGGGGCTGCCACTAGTGGAGTGGGTGTGGTGCCTTCCGCAAACGCGCCTGATGGAAATCTGCTCTGCCTGGGTTTTGGAATCCGTCCGCTCGCTGAAGGATTCGTCTCCGCTTGCCGCGGCGCTGGTTCGCGGTGCGCTCCTTTTCGCGGGTGAGTTTGATGTCTCGGACGCGGCCGCCGTCTCTGTCGGGCTGGCCGCGCCGCCGGGCGATCCCCGCCGCGCGGAGGTCAGGACGGCGCTTCTCAAGGCGGCGCGCATGGGCGTGCTGATTCATCTGCCGCCGACCGATCGTTTCTGCATTCCGTTTCCGGTGAGGCTTTCGTTCGAGGGAATCGACTACATCGATCCATCGGAAGCCAGCGCGATTAGGTCGAGAATGGTCCACCATTTCGGATCGCTGGCGGAAGAGATGAGCATCCAGCCCGAGCTTGGCACGCCGCGCCACTGGCGATTCGCCAACATGCTCACGGCATACGAGTTCGCCGCCGACCTTGCGGAGAACTCCATCGGCGCGGAGGGGTTCGATTGGGCCCATCGTGGCGCCGAGGTCCAAGGCATGAAGGAGCCCATCGCGCGGCCCCTGATCCAGTTTGGCCGCTTTCTGGGCAAGGCGATGGTGCAAGTACAGTCGGGCGCGGGGGCACGCCTGCTGGGTGCGTCCGCCGTAGCAGCCAGGGACAACGCCGACGGCGACACCGAGGCCGAAACGTGGGGGCTGCTGGGACAGTACCACCTGCGCCGCAAGGAATTCCCCGATGCCATTCACGCCTTCCGCACGGCGGAGGGACTGCGCCGCGGCCTTGGCGACGACCGGAGCGCGGTGATGAGCATCAGCGCCATCGGCATGGCCCATCGCGGCATGGGGAATCGCGAGCTTGCCGTGCAGGAGTTCCTGCGCGCGTGCGACGCGGCCCGGCTCGCCGAACTCCGCGAGGAGGAAATCGACACGGCCAATTGCGCGGCGGGGTTGCTGATCCTGATGGGTAGGACGTTCGAGGCCGCCCGCGTGGCTCGCTCCGTGATGTCGGAAGATCGCCCCCACGGCAAATCCTTCCCCGCCGCCAGCGAACTCCTCGTCTATCTGGGCATGGCGCTGCGGCGCGAGGGACACCTCGACGATGCGCGCGCCCGCCTCTTCGAGGCGCTGGAACTAGCGCGCGGCGTGCTGCATCGTCCGGCTGAGGCGCGGTCGAGCCTCGAAATCGGGAAGGTGCTCCACGGGCAGGGCGAGATGGAAGAGGCCGCGAAGTGGTTTCGCCGCGCGCGGTCGGTGTTCACGGAATTGCACGACAGCTCTGGCGTGGCGGAATGCTATCTGGCGCTCTTCCATGCGCTCCCGGCGGAGGAGGCAGTGGCCACCGGCGAGGAATTGCTTCAGAGGGCGCTGCGCTCGGCGGACGCCCGGGGCGATCACGATCTGCTCGCGGTTGTTTGGCGGGAACGCGCAAATCTGGCGCTGCGCCGAAACGAGCCCGATGCCGCGCTCACGTTTCTCCAGCACCTCGCCGCCGCGCTCCGCATGGCCGGCGACGCGAGCGGCCTCGTCAGCGCACACGTGGGCTTGGCGGAACTCTATCTGGAGGGAAATTCCCCCGCCGCCGCAATGATGGAGGCACTCCGCGCCCAGGCGATTGGCCGGGCATACCTCCGCGACGAGCCCGCCACGCGCATCGAGGCGATGATTCGCGATCTGCTTCCCCAACTGGGGGAGGGCCAGTTCGAATTCCTGACCGAGCAGGTGACGGAGGAGCTGGAATCGGGAGAGGTCGGCCCCGCGCGCTAACCGTCTATCTGTCTATACACTGGGAATCGACGCCACCGCCGCCGCCGTCAACTCCGCCACGTGGTCCCACTGGCGATTTTCGAGCAACCCCGCCGCCACGAACCAGCTTCCCCCAACGGCGGCCACCGCCGGATCCGAGAGATACGACGCCATGTTGTCCCGCGTGATTCCGCCGGTCGGAACGAAGCGGATGCCGCGATGCTTGTAGGGCGCGTGCAGCGCGCGCACCGTCTCCACCCCACCCATCGCCTCCGCCGGGAAGAATTTCAGGAGACGCGCGCCGCATTCCATCGCCGCCTCGATGTCGCTCGGCGTGCAGACGCCGGGAAAGAACGGGAGCCCGATCTCCTCCGCGCGGCGGATGATTCGCGGGTTTGTTCCGGGCGCCACGGCGAAGCTCGCGCCCGCGGCCTTTGCCGCCTCCAGTTCCTCGATCGTTGTCACGGTGCCCGCCCCCAGCAGGAAGTCGGGCAACTCCTTCGCGGCGATCTCGATGGCGCGACGGCCCGCCTCCGTGCGGAAGGTGATCTCTGCCACGCGGAGTCCTCCGGCGCGCAGCGCCTCGCCCAGCGGCACGATGTCCTCCGCGCGCGGAATCGCGATCACAGGGATCAGGCGGGCCTTCTCGATTTCCTGAATCATGGGGATTCCTTTCATGCTAGCGCTCGACCCGGGCGCCGCCGCCCTTCATCAACTTCTCAACCTCGCCCTGCGTCACCATCGTCGTGTCGCCCGGCGTCGTCATCGCGAGAGCGCCGTGGGCCGCGCCATAGTTAACCGCGTCGGCGGGCGACTTGCCAGCCAGTAATCCATAGAGCAATCCCGAGGCGAAGCTGTCGCCACCGCCCACTCGGTCGAAGATCTCCAGCCCGGGTCGGCGAATCGCCTCGTGAAAACTGCCGTCCAGGAAGAGCACCGCGCCCCAGTCGTTGATCGTCGCCGATTTCGCGGCGCGCAGCGTCGTCGCCACCGCGCGGAAGTGGGGATACTCTGCCATCACGCGCGCGATCATCTTCTTGAAGACAGCCGGGTCGAGATCGGCGAAATGCTGATCGACACCCTCGATTTCGAACCCAAGACACGCGCTGAAGTCCTCCTCGTTCCCCAGCATCACATCCACCAGAGGGGCCAGCGCGCGGTTGACAGACTGGGCCTTCTTCTTTCCGCCGATATCGTCCCAGAGCGACGGACGGTAGTTGAGGTCGTAGGAGACGATCGTTCCCGCCGCCCGCGCGGCCTCCATCGCTTCGCGTGCGACTTCGGGCGTGGACTCGGAGAGCGCACAGAAAATCCCCCCGCAATGCAGCACGCGCGCCCCCTCCTCCACAAAGATCTTCTTCCAGTCGATATCGCCTGGCTTGAGCTGAGAGACCGCCGTGTGGCCACGGTCGGAGCAGCCCCGAGCGCCGCGCACGCCGAAGCCGCGCTCCGTGAAGTTGAGGCCATTCCGCGCCTTTCGCCCCACTCCGTCAAAGGCGGCCCACTTCACGTGGGACATATCCACGCCGCCCTGCAGGATCAGGTCTTCCAGCAGGCGCCCAACGTCGTTATCGACAATCGCCGTCACCACGGCGGCGCGCTGGTTGAAGCACCGACGGAGGCCGCGTGCCACGTTGTACTCGCCACCGCCCTCCCACACGTCGAAGGACCGCGCCGTGCGCACGCGGCGGTCGGCGGGATCGAGGCGGATCATCACCTCGCCCAGCGAGACAATGTCCCAGCGGCAGTCCTCTCGCTTGCGAAACGGGATCGAATTCATGGCGTCTTCCTCACAGGCGATGCAGGTTGAAACCGCCGCTCACGTCCACGACGGCTCCGGTTGAGTAGTCGAAATCGCCACGCCCCACGGCGCTGACGACGCGCGCGATGTCCCCGGGCTGACCCCACCGGCGCTGGGGAAAAATTCCCTGCGCGATTAGATTGTCATACTTCCCCTTCACGCCCGAAGTCATATTGGTGGCGATCACGCCGGGGCGGATTTCCACCACGGGAATATCGTACTCGCCGAGTCGATCTGCAAACAGTGCCGACGCCATGGTTAGTGCAGCCTTTGAGAGGCAGTAGTCGCCCCGGCTCGTGGAGGAAGTGAACGCGGAAATCGAGGTGATGAACGCGATGCGCGCCGCCGGGACGATGCCCGCTAGCTTGTAGCGGATCATCGCATTGGCCGCAAGCTGCGTCAGGAAATAGGGGCCCTTGAGGTTGATTCCGATGAGGCGGTCGAAGCTCTCCTCGGTCGCAATCAGGATATCCGCGCGCTCGGTCGGTGCCACGCCCGCGTTGTTCACCAGCAGGTCCAGCCGACCAAATCGTTCCTCGGCGAAGTCGATCAGCCGCCCGCGATCCTCGGCGGAGGAGACATCACCGCGAACCACCTCGGCGGTGCCACCCGCACCCTCGATGGACTTCTTCACCTCATAGGCGCCGCGATCCGTAACCGCGGGATCTGCGGATCGACTGTTGACGATTACCGCGTATCCATCCGCCGCGAGGGCGAGCGCGATGGCCCGCCCGATCCCGGCTCCCGAGCCCGTTACCAGGGCCACGCGCTTTTCCGATTTGCTCATGCCATGCTCCTGTCAGGAATGCTCAAGATAGGCGGCCTTGATCTTCTCGAGAAAGGCCGCCTGGTCCTGCGCCCAGTATTCGTCGGAGAAAATCTCAACCTCCACGGCGCCGTCGAAACCCGTCTCCTCCACCCAGCCGCGAATGCGCCGGATGTCTATACAGCCCTCGCCCATGAGGCCGCGGTCATTCAACAGGTCGCGCGTCGGAGTGCGCCAGTCGCAGACGTGAAAGCTGAAGATCGCCTTCCCGGCTCGCCGAATCTCGGCTTGAAGGCTGGGGTCCCACCACAGGTGAAAGACATCCACCGTCACGCCAAGAAAGGGACTGCCGATCGCCTCCACCATGTCGTTGGCCTGGGCCATTGTATTTACGGCAGAGCGGGAATCGGCGTACATGGGATGCAGCGGCTCGATCCCCAGCTTGACGCCGGCCGCCTCGGCCTCTGGGAGAACCGCCGCGATGCCGTCGGCGATCTGCTTGCGCGATTCCTCCAGCGGCTGGCCCGGCACCGCACCGCATACCAGGACAATCAGCGGGGCGCCGATGGTGGCGGCCTCCTCGATGGCGCGGCGATTGTCATCCAGCGCGGCGGCGCGTTCCGTCGCCGTCCTGCCGGGAAAGAATCCGCCACGGCAAAGGCTGACCACCTTCAGTCCGGAATCCTTCAGCATCCGCGCCGAATCCACTGGACCCTGCGGTGCCAGCGCCTGACGCCACACTGTGATACCCGCCACACCCGCCCGCGTATATCCGTCGATGGCCTGTCCCAGCGACCACGGCTTCGTGGTCATCGTATGAATGCACAGCCTCGACAGATCCTTCAGCGCATGAACAGCCATTTCACCACCCTGTGTTGGCACGATTCCCTATTCCCTATTCCCTATTCCCTTACAGCGCAGGCACATCCACCCACGCGCGGCGGCGCCAGGATTCGAGGCCCAGCTCGGCGAGCTGCACGCCCTTGGCCGCCTCGCGCAACGTCCATCGGAACGGGGCGTCCACGGCCACATGGCGGAGGAAAAGTTCCCACTGGGCCTTGAAGGCGTTGTCATACACCGCGTTGGTGGGCACGTCGATCCAGCCCTTCGGATAGTCGATGGGATTGTCGATGTCGGGATTCCAGATCGCGCGCGGCGTGTTGGCCGCGTGTTGGATCTTGCAGTTGCGAAGCCCTGCCACCGCCGAACCATTCACGCCGTCCACATGCATTTCGAAAAGCTCTCCGCGATTCACGCGCGTACACCACGAGGAATTGAAGTGGCAGATGATCCCCTTCTCCGTCAGGATCGTCGCATAGGCCGCGTCGTCGGAGTCCGCGGTATAGGGCTTGCCGTTCTCGTCCCAGCGTGTCTTGAGGTGATTGGCGCCGATGCACGTCAGCGAGGTGACATTGCCGAAAAGGTTGTCGATCACATAGCGCCAGTGGCACAACATATCCACCATGATGCCGCCACCGTCGGCCTTGCGGTAGTTCCACGACGGGCGCTGGAGCGTGTCGTGCTCGCCGGTGAAGACCCAGTAGCCGAACTCGCCCCGCACCGACAGGATCTCGCCAAAGAATCCCGTGTCGATCAGGTACTTCAACTTCATCAGGCCCGGGAGCCACAACTTGTCCTGCACAGCGCCGTTCTTGACGTTCGCTTTCTCCGCGATCTGGGCTATCTCGATGGCCTCCCGCGAAGTTTCCGCCGTGGGCTTCTCGCAGTAGATGTGCTTTCCCGCCGCGATGGCGGCCTTCACTGCATCGACGCGGCGATTGGTTGTCTGTGCGTCGAAATAGACCTGATAGGCGGGATCCTTCAGAAGCGGAGCCACGTCGGTGGCCCACTTAACGCCGCCGGCCTGGGCGGAGATTTCCTTCAGCTTGTTCTCGTTTCGCCCCACCAGGATCGGGTCCGGCATGATGACTTCGGAGTCGCTGACCTTTACGCCGCCCTGCTTGATGATGGCAGCGATGGAGCGCAGCAAGTGCTGGTTTTTTCCCATGCGCCCGGTGACGCCGTTCATGATGATGCCGATGCGATGTGTCTTCATGCCAAGGCTCCTTGTGTGGTTAGTCGAAAAACGTCAGGTACTTCTTACCTTCGTTGACCCGTTGCAGATACACGGCCAGCTCCATCGCGTGATAATCGCCCCACATGCAGGACTCGCCTTGGGGGACTGCCTTTCCCTTGGGGATACAGTCCCAGCTATTGGGGCGGTGATAGACGGAGTGCAGGATAAGTCCCTCGTGCTTCACGTCCTCGGAAAGATACGGCGCGGAAAGCAGAGTGCGCGCCGTCGCCAACCCCGCCTGCCAGTACTGCTTTCCGGCGGCGGTCGAGGTGCCCAGATAGCGGCCCAATCTCAGGAGGCCCTGCGCGGTGATTGCCGCGGCGGAACTATCCACGGGCTCGTGGGGATTGTCGGGCTGGGAGGGCTTCTTCAGATGGTCGGGCATGTGGGCGAGGCCCGGTGCGCCCGTGTCCCAATAGGGGATCCCGTCGGTCGCCGTGTTCTCGATGTAGAAGTCCGCCGTTGCCTTCGCCGTGCGCAGCAAATCCTTGCGGAAGGCGGCATGGTCGGAGCCACCGAGCGCCGCGAAAAACTCGAGCTGCTCCGCCGTCCCCAGCATCACCCACGCCAGGCCGCGCGTCCACGTGGAGAACGGCGAGTAGCCCTGCTGCGTGCTGGGACAGCGATAGGCGCCGTCCTTCATGTTGAAGATGCTCTCGTGCACCACGCGACCCGGCACGTCGTATAAGTCGCGCCCCTGACCGAAATAGACGTTGTAGCGAATCGTGTTGGCGATGTGCTCGATGGAGCGCGCCAACAGCGAGAACTTGCGGTCTCCCTCGCCCATCAGCGCGTGGCCGAGCTTGTGGGCCACTAGCAGCGAACGGCACGAGCGAATCGTGTCGGAGAAGAGCGACTGCGGCCCGTTGAAGGAGTGGATGTAGCCCGTGCCATCGGCGATGGTGGACCACCGCGCGGCCTGCACCGCGCCGGAAACCTTGAGCGCCATGTCGTAGTAGGCAACACGGTCGGCGCCCTCGCCGGAGCGCCCCTCCAGCGCGAGCCGCCGGAGGTTCCCATAGGTCGAGATGTTGTTGAATCCGTGGTCGTGGACGCCGATGTGGCTGACGTGGGGCGCCATGTACTTGTCGGTGTTGCGGATGGCTATCTCGAGGAACCGCTTCTCGCCGGTCGCATCGAAGAGGAGCGCCTGGTTGCCGAACTGGAACCCTTGGGTCCACTCAGTCCATCCGCGGGATGTGTACTTGCCGCGCCGCGTGAAAACGGGTGAGCCCTTTGCCGGGTCCCACGACTTGTCCAGCGCGGTGGACTTGCGCCCCGCCAAGTCCAGAAAGCGCTCGATGGGCTTCGCAAGCTGGACGGCGGTGAGTTTTGAATCGACCTTCATGGTGGATCGTCCCGCTGTTCGAGGATACCGAAAAGGTCCACGAATGCCCTTGAGGCGTCTTGGGCAATGGGGCAGATTCGATTAGCGGATTGGGCAATTCTTAGGACCGAGCCTCGCGATGCCTTCCTCCAAACCCGTTTCCATGGCAATTCCCCCGGGTGGCGTCCTCGCCGCGGAAAGCGTCCACAGCCGCCAGTTCCGCATGAGCATGGAGAAGCACCCGTTCTACGAACTGTATTATGTCTATAAGGGGTCGCTCAGCTATTTCGAGGAGGGGATGGTCGATCCGATTTCTCTGCCTCAGGGATCCTTCTATGCCATCGACAAGGGTCGCCTGCACCGGGCATCCGATCAGACCGACGTGATCCTCCTGCTCCTGGGCTTGTCAGCCCCGTTCGTCGATCAGGAACCGGAGCGAGCCGTCCTATGGCGGAGCCTGCGAAGCCGAAGCGGCGCCATCCTGATTCCCGAGGACCATGAGCGCCAGCGCATCGAGGCGGCCTTCCGCACGATGCTCGCCGAACAGGCCGTCAGCCGCCCCGGCGGCGCGATGATGATCGAGGCCGAGGCCAACCGCATCCTGGTGACGCTGGCGCGCCTCCCCGACGACTGCACCATGAGCAGCTCCCACACGCGCGTCGCCAGCGTCCTGCGCCGCATGGAGGAGACCTTCTTCGACGAGTGGGACATGGACGCCGCCGCGCGGTCGGCGCATCTCTCCCGCCGGCGGTTCTCCTCGATCTTTCGCGATGTTTCCGGCAGCAGCTTCCTCGACAAGCGGAACGAGCTGAGGCTCGACCACGCGGCGCAGCTCATTCTGGAGAGGCGCCACAGCATCATCGGCGCGGCCTTCTCCAGCGGCTTCGGCGATCTAGCGCATTTCTATCGCCTATTCCGGCGCCGGTTCGGCGCCCCCCCGGGGGAGTGGGCGCGTCTGCGCAGGGAGCAGGAAAGTAAATAGCAGCCCCGGACTCCCGCCTTGCGCCGGTGCGCCTGGCCGCTCATCCTGAACCCGAATGCATTCATCCCCCGAAAAGCCATGATTCCCCTGAACGTCGGCCTCGATGCCTGGATGATCCAAGAGGGATGCTACGACAACTTCTGCGTCGGCGACCAAGTGGATTTCGTCCTCGAGTTCTTTCCGCGCTGGATGAGCCACAGCCGCCCGGAGGTCCGCGAGGTCGAGCATCTGGGGAACTGCTATTACCGCCTCCGCGCGCGCATCGTCTATCGCGACGACTCCCTATGGATCATCGACGCCGGGTTCCGGGCGTTCTGCTTCGGCCAGATCAATCCGCTGATTCGGCGCGGCAACTGGATCGAGTTGGAGGTGTATCTCGGCCTGGACACGAAGTGCGGCGCCTACCGCGATCGCATCGCCGAGCTGATGGCCCCCTATCAGGTCATGAGCATCCGCCGAGACACCGCATTCCGCCGCATGATGCAGCGCCAGGAGAATCAGGCCATCTCCCCCGGCAGCCGCCTGGTGCTCGTGGGGGCGGGCGGCGCAGAGCAGGACCACCCCATGCCCCCGGCGGCGGAGGTGGAGGCCACCGACGCTTGGGACGACGACGGGGGCCGCGCCCACTACGTGCTCCAATGCGACCCCATTCCGGGATTTGGCTGAGCCGGTGGGCACCAATCACGTTGACCTTGGCCGGGCCGCCCGGAGACTAGGCAGAGACTTCCCACGATTGTTGGTTCATGGCCAGACGCCTCCGCATCGCCCACATCATCGGCAACCTTGAAACCGGGGGGGCCCAGAACCTTCTGCTCGAGATCATGCGTCGGCTTGATCGCAAGCGATTCGATCCCTTTATCCTCTACTTCAAGGACCCGGTGCATTTCGCCGAGGAAATTGCCAACCAAGGGTGGGAGTGCCACAAGGTGCACGCCAGCCGAGCCTATCGAATCGGTGAGATCGCCCGCCTCGCGCGGCGCCTCCGCATCTATCGGCCAGACATCGCCCACACGCACTCGGACTTTGCCAACTTCGCGGGCCGCGCCGCCGCCATCTGTGCGGGCGTTCCCCATGTCCTCGTCCACTATCAGAATACTTACGAGCACCGGCTCACGCCGCAGTTCCGCCGAATGGAGGCGCGCCTCGCCTGCCGCACGGATGCCTACATCGCGTGCTCGGGGGGCGTTGAGAACTTCCTTGCCCGCGAACTCGACTTGGGCGACCGCCCCGTCCACCTGATGCAGAACTCCATCGACCTGGCCCCCTATCGGGCGGCGGGGGAGGACCGCGCGGCCGCGCGCCGTCATCATGGAATACAGGATGGCGTCTTCCACATCGTTCACACCGCGCGACTCGAGCCCCACAAGCAGCCTCAGCAGCTCCTGCTCGCCCTTAGTCTTTCCACCACTGACCCAAGCCGCTCGCTCGGGAACTGGCGGGTGACGTTTGTGGGCGGTGGATCGATGCGCGACGAGTTTGGTCCGCTGCTCTCCAAAATCGACGGCGAAGCGGAGGCTCGCGGCGGCGAGGCAATCTCGCCGCGGGTCCACTTTGTCGGCTGGTCGCGCGAGGTGCCGGGCTGGCTTGCCTCGGCGGATGCCTTCTGTCTGGTATCAAAGAACGAGGGGCTCCCGCTTTCCCTCGTCGAGGCCATGGCAGCCGGGACTCCCACCATCGCATCGGACATCGTGGGGCCGCGCGAGGTCATCCCCGACGAGCGATTCGGACTCCTCGTCCAGTCCGACCGGCCCCAGTCGATCCTCGACGCGCTTCTCCGATATCGTCGCGATGCCGCCTTCCGGGAGGGCGTGGTCATCGCGGCGCGCAAGCGGGCGCTGGAATTCTCGAGCGAATCCTTCGTCGAGAATCTCGGGAATCTCTACGACGAGCTGGCCGCGTCGCCAGGCATCGCAAGCCGGAACAAAATCGGATTATTCGCAAAGGTAGCGATGCTCCTTGGGCTGCGCGCCTCGGCGCGGTCACAGCGCCACGCCTTCCGCGCTGGGGGAATTCGATGATGGCCGATGGGGTCGCGTCGCCATCTTCCGGCTCGGTTCCCAATCATGGGAATACCACCCGCGACCGCGTGATGCAGGCCATTGCCGGGTGCCTCGGCCTGATGCTCATGTTCTGCAATATGGAGAACAATTCTCGCGTCGGACGCGTGGCGTTCACCGTGGCCGCCATCGGGTTGTCGTTCTGGTCCCTGCACGTGGGTTGGCTGGGGGGGAGGCATCTACGCCGCTTCCTGCCCCCCGTCGTCGTCGTACTGGCCGCGATGCTCGCGTCCAGCATCTTCTCCATCGATCCGGGCTTTAGCCTCAACACGCTCTTCCGCCAGCACGTCTGGTTCCTGATGCTTTTCCTTGCGGTGGGAGCATGGTCCTCGATTCCCAGGCACCAGCTGCATTTTCTCCGCGGCCTCCTCGTGGCGGCGGGCTTCGCCTCCTCGGCGGGGGTGCTGCTCTACTACTTCGCCCATGACCTCCAGCGGCTCGGCTATATCGGGAAGGCCAGCAGATTCGTCTATACAGCCCAGGACGCCGAAGGCCGCACGTACTACCGCGCGGCGGGGCTGATGGAGAGCTACACGCGCTCCGCGATGGTGTATATCATTGCCATGCCCGCGATCGTGGCGCTCTTTACGGATGCGTGGCGCAAGGGGCGCCGAATCGAAATGGGCGCCTGCGTCGTCGTGTTTGCGATGGCCGGCTGGTACCTCCTCCTCACCAAGGCGCGCGGGGCATGGCTTGCCACTGGGGGCGCCTGCTTCCTGACGATGATCCTGCTGCGCTACAAGTGGTGGCTTCTCTCCGTTCTCCCGATTCTCGCCGTGGTCGCGCTGGCTGTTCTGCCCTCCGAACGCGAACGCGCCCTCACACTCTTCAGGCACCTCTCCGATCCCAACCTCGTGCTCTCGGGGCGGCTGGAATTGTGGAGCCTGGGCTATCGCCCCATCGCGGAGAATCCCCTCGTCGGGGTCGGCTATGGAGGGAATATCTTCCTGACGAAAGCGGGAATCGCGCGCTACGAGCTGCGTTCCGTCAACCACCGCCAGCCCGACCTCCATAACCTCTACCTCCAGACCATCGCGGAGGTGGGCATTCTGGGTGCCGTGGCGTATGCATGGTTCCTATTGCTTGTGCTTCGCTGCGGAATCCGCGCGCTACGCCGGGAGTGGAGGCAGCCCCAGTACATCGGCCTGGCCCCCGCCATGGCGGCGATGGCGGCGATGCTCGTGGTGGGAGTGGTCTACTACATGAACGAGGATCATGTCGCCCAGATTTGGTGGGCGACAACGGGCCTGATCGCCGGAGCATGCGCGCGGCGCAAGGAGCGCCAGGTGCCCTAGTCAACCATCGCCTGCGCCACTGATCCGGGCGTGGTTCACGGCGAGTGGATCGCACGCATTTCTAGCTCACCGTCTCCGCGATTGCGTCCCCGCCGAGGAAATCGCGCTCTTTCGCGAGGGCCTATTGGAGGTATCCTCCAAGGACGGCACCCAAGCGGCGCCGTCGCACGGCCGGCTGGCCGCCTAGCGGGACTTCGGCCGCAGGCCCATCGCTTCTTCCACCGCCTCCACTTTCGGATCCGAAATCCAATATGCCGCGCGCTGACCGCGAAACCAGGTTCGCTGACGCTTCGCGTACTGCCGGGTGGATTGCGTGATCGCCGAGGCCGCATCGCTCTCGTTCATTTCGCCGCGATGCAGGGCCAGCGCCTCGCGATAGCCCAGAGCCTTCGCGGCGGGGGAGTGGGGCGGCAGGTTGCGCGCCGCCAGGTGCGCCGCTTCGGCGGGCCAGCCCGCTGCCAGCATCGCTCCCACGCGCCGCGCGATTCGCCGCTCCAGTTGGTCGCGCGGTAGGTCGATCACCACCAGCGGGGGAAGCTCGCCAAGGGCCTCGCGCCGAAGTCGGTCGCGCGCCATCCACGCGGAGTGTGCCTCGCCCGTGAGCAGCCAAACCTCCAGCGCCCGCTCCACCCTGACGCGGTCGGCCGGCGGAACGCGTGCGGCTGTCGCGGGATCCACAGCCGCAAGGCGCGCATGCATGGCCTGCGCGCCGAGACGCCCGGCATCGCGGCGCAGCTCCGCGCGCAGTGCCTCGTCCCGCGCGGGACCGTCGAAAATCCCCTCTCTCAGCGCCTGAATCCACATGCCCGTTCCGCCGACGACCACACTGCGGCGCCCGCTGGATTCAAGTTCTTCCCGGGCAACCCGGGTGGCTTCCGCCAGGAAGCGCGCTGCGTGGAAATCCTCTCCCGGTTCCGCCACCGAAAGCAGGTGGTGGGGCACCCCGCGGCGCTCCTCCATTGGGATCGCGCCGGTTCCGACCTCCATCCCGCGATAGACTTGCATGCTATCGGCGGAAATGACGGCCAGCCCGTGCCGATCTGCCACCTCCGCCCCCAGCGCGCTCTTGCCGCTGGCCGTTGGCCCTGCCAGATAGCCGATGATCGGGTTGGCTGCGTCGATGGTCATAGGTAACTGTTGGCCAGGTCCTCCCAGCGCCGCCACCGGAGAGTGCCGCGCCAAGGTGAGAGCTGGTCTTCTTTGCTTGACCCCAAAACTGAAGCAATTTAGGGTCCATGCAGTTGTGCCTGATTCTTGCTAATCAGGCTAAGTCAAGGTAGATCAAGAGTCGGAATCGCGCAGGAACTCCAGAGGTCCCCACCCCATGGCCCTTTCACTGCAACAGGTCCAGCGACAGACACAGCGGCTTATCATGACGCCGCAGATGCAGCAATCCATCCAATTGCTGCAGATGAACTCAATGGACTTGGAGCAGCTCATCCGCGCCGAAATGCTGGAGAATCCCTTCCTCGAAATGGGCGACGACGAGGAAGCGCTGGAGTCAGGCCCCGACGACGCCTCCGCAGACGATTCCATCGAGATGATCGCCCCAGAGGCTGAATCGGGGCTCTCCGACCAGGCAAAGGAGGCTCCCCCCTCTCTCGAAGATCCCTTCAGCCCTCCAGACGTCCCAGACTTCACCGGCGACGGGCCAGCCACCGACCCCGCCGAGAAGGCCGAAGGGTCCGACGACTTCGAGCACATGGCCGATTCCGACGTGGACTGGAAGGAGCAGTTCGAGGACAGCGACACCGTCTCCACCGCGGGGACACGCGAGGAGGTCGAGGAGAACGACTTCACGACCTACACCAGCTCGCCGGAGAGCCTGTACGACAACCTCAACCGCCAGCTTCGCCTCTCGATTCTGGCAGGGCGCGATTTGGAAATCGGCCAGTTCATTATTGGCAATCTGAACAACGACGGCTATCTGGACTGCTCGCTCCCCAACCTTTGCCTGATGGTCGGCTATCCGCCTGAGATTGCCACCCCCGACAACGCGGGGCCCGTGGAGAAGGTGGACCAAACGCTCCGTCGTCTCCTCGCGCGCCAGCGCGGCGGGGAGAACCCCGATGCCTTCGCCGGGATGAAGCGCCGCGAACTCCTCTCCCGCGTTACCGCCGAGCTCGTGGGCTGGTCCTATGACAAGGTGGCGGCGCTCAAGATGGAGGGCCTACACCTGCTCCTGCTGGCCCACCGCATGAAGCGCGATCACGCGGAACTCTCCGCATTGCCGCCGGCGGAGGTCGTCCTCGACGCCATTGCGTTCCGGCTCAACGTTTCCCCCGACCGCGTCTTCGACGTGTTGGAAATCATCCACGAATTCGAGCCGACGGGCATCGCCGCGCGCGACTTGGCGGAGTGCCTCCGACTCCAGTGCGAGGAGCAGGGCATTCGCAACCGCGTGCTCTACACGATCCTCGACGATCACCTTCCCGACTTGCAGCAGAAGCGCTTTCGCGAAATCGCCCGGGCCCTTGACGTCCCCGAGGACGAAATCACCAAGGTCTTCCACATCCTTTCCAGCCTGAACCCCAAGCCCGGCAGCACCACCACCAAGGAAACGCCCCACTACATCACGCCCGACGTATATGTTAAGAAGGTGGACGGCAAGTACATGTACTTCCTGAACGAGGGGGACGCGGGGCACCTGAAGGTGGCGGCCAGCTCTCGCCGACTGATTGGCACCAAGGAATCGCGCAAGGCGGCGCGCCAGGACGCCAAGGTGGCGGCCCACGCCGCCGCCGAGGCGGCGGTGGCCACGGGGGTGATCGGGGGGCCGCCTCCCGCGCAGAACGGAAACCAGTGGGAGGAAGTGAAGTCCTCCCCCTCGCAGGACTTCGACTACGCCACGGAGAGATACAAGAGCGCCATCTGGCTCATCCGCAACATCGAGAAGCGCAAGTCCACGATCCTTCGCGTGACCGAGTCGATCATGGACTACCAGAAGGAATTCCTGGAGAAAGGGATCGAGCACCTCCGCCCGCTCACGCTCCGCGACATCGCCGAGCGCGTCGGCATGCACGAGTCCACCATCGCCAGAGTCACGACGAAAAAGTACGTGGAAACGCCGCGCGGCATCTTCGAGCTGAAGTATTTCTTCTCGAGCGGTCTGGAGACCGACGACGGAGAGGCGGCCTCGTCGCGCTCCATCAAGGAACTGCTCACCCAGATCATCGGCGCCGAGGAGCGCCGCCGCCCCCTCAGCGACCAGAAGATCGCCGACATGCTGCGCCAAAAGGGCTTCCAGATCGCCCGCCGCACGGTGGCCAAGTACCGCGAGCAGTTGAAGATCCTGCCGGCGAAGCTGCGCAAGCAGGTGAACTAGGACTGCTGATCTGTCCGCCCGCGCACACCTGATTATTGTTTGTTGGATACTCTCGGCTCCGGTCGCGCGGGGTCTGCTTAGAACGCGCTCATCACGCGCGTCTGCTTTTGCCCGTCCTCGTTGATCGAAATCGTCGCGGTGAACTTCTTCATGTCGGTCGCTTCGAGTGTTACGGGGATCTGCTTCCCGCGATAGGTCTCCATGAACGTCTCCCCCATGTTGACCGTGAAGTCAGCATTGGTCTTCATGTTGTTGAAGCTGGCGAACTTCCTGAGGGGCCCGACCAAGCGCCAGAACTCCGTCACCTCCTCGATCTTCGGGGGCGCTGGCGTGGGCTTGGGGGGCGCGGGGGTCGGCGGGGGAATTGGGATGATCGTCTCGAAGACGTTCACCTTCCCCATGCTCATGAACCGACCGCTCTCCGGAGGGGCGGTGCTCTTGTCCCGTTCAATCAGCCGGTCCACCGTGGACTTGACTTGGTCCACCGGGGGCTCGCCGGGCAGCTCGCGCTTTTGCACGATAATCAACGTCGCGAGGGCGACGATGACGACGAAGAGCGCCCCGTTCACGATCATGAGCCTGCTTGTATTCATTCCCGATTTCCTCTCTCGATCGTTTGCTATGGGCGGCGGACGCCGAGGCGGCCGCGGGGTTGCTGCTTCTCCGCGATGCGCGCCACTGTCACGCGCGCGGTCACGATGTCCTTGTCGCGCGTGGACTTCAGGTCCACCTCGCGGAAGATCAGGCCATTGTCCTCGAAGGTGAGTAGCAGCTTGACCGTGTTGGCGAAGGTTCCCTCCGTCCGCACGGCCACGTTCACCAGCTCGTAGTCGTCCACGTCCTTGATCTCCTCCACGTCGGGCTTGATGGGCGGGAAGTCGAACCCGTGCTTCTTGCACATGTCCGAAACGTGGGCGGTGAAGGCCAGCGCGGGGCTCAGGTTCTTGTCGTCGGCCTTGGGCAGATCGCCCACGCGGCGGTACTCGCGCTCGATCATATAGATGTCACCGAGCGCGTCGAGGTTGTCCTTGAAGCGGTTCTCCGCCGACGCGACGGCGCTGTTGCCGGAAAACGCCGAGTCGAAAACCTTCTCCACGCCGAACGACCAAGCCGCATAGACGAGAACCACGACGATGGTGATGACGAGGAGTGTTTTCTCCCGCTTGCCCATGTTGTTCATGTTAGTCTCTCTCCTGATCGCCAAAGCGCTGAAGCATTGCCTGAATCGTAAACGACTGCACCGTGCCGCGCCCCTGACTTAGGTCGATGGGGAGCGGTTGCGGCAGCCCGACGGTCGCAAAGACTGGCTCGCCGTCCACGGTTAGCGTCTTGAGGAACTCGGCGAAGCGCTGCATGTCGTCGAACTCAACCGCCATGCCGCCGATCGTCACTTCGTCGCGTGCCGAGTACTTGAACTCCGTCAGAACGAGGCCGCCCCCCGCCTTCGAACTGCCGATGCGGGGGAACGTGGAAATCTGGTCCATGATCACCAGGGGATTGGTGCGGTCGCTGGTGATCTTCATGATCACGTCGAGTTGCTCCTTCTTGCGGGCCAGCTCGTCGATGGTGGGCTTCATCGTCTGGTTGTACTTTCCATAGCGCTTGAGCAATTCGCCGTTGTGGCGCGCCTGGGTATCCCACGCCAGATAGAGCAGAATCATTGTGATGACGACCATCGTGCCGGAGATCATCAGGAGGACACGCCGTTCCGACGCCCGCTGCTGCTGGATCATGCTGGGCGGCAGGAGGTTCGCGCGGCCCGCGCGAAGGGCTGGCTCCTCTTCCTCCTCCACCAGCCGGATCGCCGTTCCCAGCACAGCCGACATATCCTGAACGGAGAGGCCGTTGAGGCGCGCGGTGTCGGGAATTTCGACGCCCTCGCCGGGAACCAGCACCTGCACGGGAGTGTTCAGGTTGATCGAGATCGCCTGGGCGATCCCCTTTAGTTCCGATGCCTCGCCGGTCAGTTGGATGACCGACGCGGGGGGAACCGAGTGCTCCCGCGCCGCGTGCTCGAAGGTCTGGCGGATGAAGCGAATCTCGCGCTGGATCCACGCGCGGCACTTTTCCCCAACGCCCGTTGGTGACGCGCCGCCGCCATCCCCCTCGGCGCTGCTGGTGCTGCCGCCGTCGAGGAGGAAATCGTCGGGGCTCATGACGTCGAGCTTTGCGAGCTGGTCGGCCTGAATCGCCTCGGGAAGGTGCATCGCCTCCTGCAAGTCCTTCAGCAGCTTGTCCACGCCCATCGCCTGGGAACGGCTGGTGATCAGGATGCCGCCGAGGAGGATGCTCATCTCCGTCTGGCTCTTGCCGATGTTGAGCAACACCACGCAGGCGTCGTGGGGGACCTCGGGATTGCGCGACTGCCATGTGCGCGCGTGCGCCACGGAGGAGACCTCCGCCACGGCGATTTCCAGCCCCGCGGCCTTGGCGGTGGAAATCGCCGCCTCGATCACCGGACCATCCACCGCGGTGATCAACACTTGGCTTCCCGCGACCGCGTCCACCTGCTGGACGCAGTTGCTGATGATGTGGCGCTCGGCGTTGAAGGGGATGAATTTCTCCGCCTCGAATTGCGCCATGCCGACCAGTTCCACCGCGTCGGAGGAGGGGAGCCGCGCGCTTCGCACGATGGAGTTCTGCTTGGGAATCACGAGCCCGCATGGCGCGGGCGGGACCTTGTGCTTTTTCAGCGCCTCGCGCAGGCGCGTGCCGCGCTGGGCGAAACCCTCCTCGTCCTTCTCCAGATCGGAGAAGTCCACGGCGAATGCAACCTCCAGCAGGGGGGTGGCTTTCTTGCGCGTGGAAAGGAGGACAAACTTTGCCTCGCTCTCGTTCAGTTCCAGTGCGGCGAATTTCGGCATGGTCGTTCGGTGGAGTTCCGTTGCTCGGGGATTAGTCCTGGTACGCCTGAAGAATTCGGACGTAGGGGTACAGCACCTGAAGCTCGTTCTTGTTGTTTTCCCGGCGCTCGTAGCGGCCCGAGTTGCGCTCGCGCGCCTCCTGCGCCCGGTCGTTGTACTCGAAGCTCTCCACGCGCTGCAGCGGCGCAAGCTGGCGATGGACCAGCACTTCCATCCGCGCGCGGACGTTGCCGACGACGCCCTCCGAAATGATCCGGTACGTTGGGGAGGAAACCCCGAATGCCATCACGCCGCCGCCCGCCTGAAGAACGCTCTGAAGTTCCGGGTTGGCCTGCACCTCCGTCGTCGTCTTGAAGGCGCTGCTGTTGTCGATGTCGTGGTCTTTCCCGCCACGACGCGTGCGGACGACGCGCTCCGCAAAGCGGTCGCCGTCGGTCTCGCCCGCGGCTTCGGCGAAGGCCGCCAGCACATGCGCCGGCGCCGTGTTCATGTTGATGGAGCCGGGGCCGTTAACCGTGATGTAGTCGCGCAGGCCAAGCACGGGGCCGTCGCTCCGGCTGCGGCGCTTCTCCTTGATCTGGAACCTGTCGCCTTCCACCTGAATAAGCTGGGGCGCGAAGTACTCGGCTTCCGGCGAGCCGGGGCCGAAGAACAACTCCGCCGTGACGCCCGGAATCTCCAGAAGTTCCTCCACCGTGAGGAAGCTCTCGTTCCGCATCCGAAGCGGCTGCACCTTCGTGGGATCGGTCTCGCCGCCGGCGTCCTCGTTGATCAGCACGGCGTACGCACGGCCTTCTTCGTTGGAGGGCGTATTGGGGAGCGTCGGAATCGTGTCGCCGTCGCGCCAGTCCACGATCAGCCCGGCGACGAACTTGGCGTCTTCCTCTTCATATCCAATCCGCTCCATGATCTTCTGAAGGAGGACCATGTTGGTGCCGCCGATGAAATTGATATTGATCAGGCCGCTCTCGTCGAACACCACGGCATTGAAGTAGCCGTCGCGTTCCTTGTCCTTCCCAAGCACGACCTCCTCCTTGCCCTCCTCGATGCGCGCCCACACGTCGCCCTCGGCGTCGAAGTAGCGCTGCTGCTCGTCGGACGCATCATAGAGGAGGTCGTTGCGCAGATCGATGATCGACTTTGCCACGCCGGCCCGCGCGAGGGCCTGGGCCTTGAGGTACTTCTTGCGCGACGCTGTGATCGTTGTCTCCGTCGTCACCTGAAACAGGAGCGAATAGGCGATCATCGCGAGGACGATGAGGATCCACAGCACGAGGACGAGGATCACGGCGCGGTCCTGCCGCTTGACGATGCGCCTCATCGGTTACTCCCCGAGATACCGGGAAAGACCAGGTGATAGGCCTGGTCGCGCTGCTCGCGTTCGTTCTCGCGGTCGTCCTCCGCCAGCTCCGGCCAGGGCGTGTAGGTTTCCTCCGCGGGGAGGACCTTGATAATCCGCTCGAAGGTCGCCGTGCGGTTCTCTCGCTGCGGATCGGAGAGCGTCAGCTTGACCCGAATCGCCGACGGCAGGCGATCCAGCGGCTCTGTTGTCTGGTCGTTCAGGAAGTCATTCCAGCCGGGATCGCCGGGCTTGATCGATGTGTCGGCCTGCGCGCCGCTATCGGCCTCCTCGCGGCGCTGGTCGGCCCAATAGTCCCCAAAAACCTGACGCGGGTTCTTGATGAGCCGGTTGCTGGAGTTCCACTTCTCCACCTCGTACCACTGACTGTCGTACCAGAAGGTGTAGGAGATGTCGAATCCCGTCACTGCCTCGGCGAGCCGCGTGTAGAGCGGCGGGCGCGCCTGGCCGACGGTCTCGCCGAAGGCGTTCCGCGCGGGAGCCTCCACGTTGTCCTCGCTGCGCACGAGCCAGCCCTTCTCCACGAAGTACTTCACGCGGGAAATGCCGAGCGGGCGATAGTTGCCGCCAAGGTTCAAGGGATGGCGCACGGCGAAGGTCAGACTGTCGAGCTTGCCGTTGTCTTCGCCGGCCATCTGCAAATCCACGATGCGCCCTTGGTCGTAGGGATTGCCGACGCTTCCCGTGTTCTCTGGATCATTGGGATCGCCGTACTTGGTGTAGAAGTCCTCCCAGCTCGAGTTGGCCTCGGCCTGGAGGCGCGCAGCCTCCATTTCCTCGATCTGGCGGGTGATCTCGATATTGTAGGAGGTCTCGTCGCGGAAGAAGATGTTCGTGGTGTCGCGCTCTACGGAATCGAGCGCGAAGCGCGCGCGGGAGATCAGCTCCGATTCGCGCTGCCCCGTTGCCTGGGTGCGCACCGCGGCGGAAAAAACCGAAAACACCACGAGCGACACGAGCCCGAAGACAGTCAGGGCCACCATCACTTCCAGTACCGTGAAGCCCCCGCGGGAGCGATGGAGTGACCGGATCGCCATCAGAATATCTGGTTCTCCTGCAGGGCGGGGATGCTGTAGATGTCGGCCTCGAGCTGGATCGTATCTATATCGATATACGCGGACTTCTCGCCGAAGGCGTCCTCGTGCAGGATTCGGATGTTCACGATGTAGGCCGCCTCCAAGTCCTGCTGGAGTTTCCCCGGCGGGCGCTCCTCATAGTCGGGCTCCTCGGCCTCCACGTCCAGCTCCCAGAACCAGCCTTTGAAATCCTCGCCAAAGCGCGAGTCCAGGGAGAACTCGCCGTCGTAGCGTCCCTCCGCGGGCGGCTCCATGATCATGTCGTCCATCAGGGTCCGCGCCAGCAGGATCGCCTGCTCGTTGAGCTTCACGCGCTTCAAGGTATCCAGGGACAGCACGAAACCCTTCATCAGCGCGACGAGGCCGACGGCGATGATCACCATGGCGACCATCACCTCCAGCAGCACGAAGGCGCGCCGGAAGACGGTGCGGTGCCTCAGTTGCCCCATCGCTGGGCCCCCGAGTAGTAGGCGTCGGCGCCCTCGCGCTGGATCGTGTCGCGCGCCTTGGCCCGATCCATGATGCGCTCGGCGATGTCCTTGTAGTAGTCCACCCGCTCATCCTCGTTCCATCCCGAGGTCCTGCTGAATCCCTCCCCGGGCTTGGGGCCGTTCCCGAGGTCTTCGAGGCTTTCGGAATAGCCAAAGAGCGCGGGGTCAAGCCCCTGCTCGCGCAGCTTCTTCGCGAAGCTCTTCGGCGCGCCGGCGTAGATCTCCGGCTTTCCCGTCACGCGGTCAAAGTCCACCGTCATCGTCTTGTCGGACTTCGCGCCGACTTCGAGCTGGATCCCGGAACTCGTCCCGTTGGGGAAGAAGCGAATCCGAATCTCTTCCTCGGCGAGGTCGAGATCCTCCTCGTTCTGCTTGGCCGACGTGAGTTCGACCAGATTCGGGAACTTGCGCTCGCGCTCCTCGTCCCTCTCGCCGGGCTTGGCGTCGTCGCGGTCGCGCCGCCGTCGTTCCTCGAAGAGCGGCTCGGGCCCCGGCGATGAAAGGTCCATGTGCCACTTCGCCTCCGCGGGCTTGAACACCAGCGCGGTCTGCCGTCCCTCGACGATGGCGAGCTGGCGCGCCAGCAGGCCAGCCGACGCGATGTCACCGGTGGCCGAGCGCAGGCTTTGGCGCTCCCTGGGCCCCGCCATGTTCGGGAGCACCGTCGCGATCAGCACGGCAAGGATCACGATCACGATCATGGTCTCCAGGAAGGTGAATCCGCGTTGGCGCCTCACTTGCCGCCTCCCGATGGATCCAGGCTGAAGATCGGCAGCATCATCGCGATCACGATGAAGCCCACGATCAGGCCCATCACCACGATGATCAGCGGCTCGATGAGAGACGTCATGGCGCGGACCGACCGGTCCACCTGCGCCTCGAAGGAATCGCTGATGCGCAAGAGCACCTCCGGCAGGCGGCCCGTCTCCTCGCCGATGGCGATCATGTTGACGGCGATGGCGGGGAAGACATTGCTTCCGGAGAGGGGCTTGGCCACGCTCGATCCCTGCGTGATTTCCTCGATCACGTTGTGGACTTCCGCCTTGAAGACCGTATTGTCGAGCACTTCGCGGACAATGTCGAGCGCGCTCAGGATCGAGACGCCATTGCGCAGCAGCGAGCCGAGCGTGCGCGTGAACCGCGCTACCTCTCGCTTCTGGATCAGCGGGCCGATCACCGGGATGCGAAGCTGGGCGCTGTGCCACATCGAGCGGCCCTCCACCGTGTTCAGGAACTGCATTGCCCCGCCCACGAGCACGACGATGAGGAGCAGGATCACATACCAGTAGTGCTGTGTGAAGTGGCTGATCGTGATCAAGAGCTGCGTAGGTCCGGGGAGCGCCTGGCCAAGCTGCTCGAACGTACCCGTGATCTTGGGAATGACGTAGCTGAACATGACGAAGATTGCCCCCGACCCGGCGAACACCATCACCGCGGGATACGCCAGCGCCGCCTTCACCTTGCCGCGAAGCTGCTCCTCCGATTCCGACATGTCGGCGAGCCGGTTGAGCACCTCGTCCAACATGCCGCCCGCCTCGCCGGACTTCACCATGGCGACGTAAAGTTTGCTGAACACGGTCGGGTGCTTCTTCAGCGAATCCGCGAAGGTGGAGCCCGACTGCACATCGTCGAGTATTTGGGTGATGATCTCCTTCAGCTTCTCGTTTTCCGTCTGCCGCTGGATGATCGCGAGGGCCTTTACCAGCGGGATCCCCGCGCCGATCAGGTCGGCGACCTGGCGGTTGAGCGCCGCGATTTCCGGCGTGCCGATTCCGCGGCGCTTGAAGAGGCCGTCGAATCCCTTTTTAGCGCCGCCGGGTGCCGCAACGCGCGTGGCGGCGCCCTTCCTGGCTGGCCCCGCCGTCGGCTTGGCGGCGGCCTTGGGGGCCTCCGCGCGCTTGGGCGTTGCTCCGCCGCCGCCGGTGATGGCGATGGGAAAGAAACCCATTTGCTGGAGCCGCGTCACCACGGCGCCACGCCCGTCGGCGTCCATCGTGCCCTCCACGATGGCGCCCTTTACGTCCTTGGCCTTGTAGTTGAAAGTTGCCATTCGTGCGCGGCATTACAGCTCGATGCCGACGTCCTCCAGGGGCTTGAGTTCCGGGGCGGCCGCGGGGGTGTCGCCCTCCGCGGACGGCTGATTGTCGTACTCGTTATTGAACTCGTCCTCCATCGTCACGCGGAGAACCTCGTCACAGGTCGTCGCGCCCGCCTTGATCTTCTCCCACCCGCTGAATCGGATTGGGCGCATGCCGTCCTTCATGGCCGTCGCCTTCACGTCGTTGGCGGAGGAGTTGTTGACGATCTTGCGGCGGACGGATTCGTTCATCCGCACCATTTCTACGATTACCGTTCGGCCAGAGTATCCCGTGTAGCGGCACGACTCGCATCCGGCGCGGCGCTTGAACTGGATGTTGGACGTGTTCTCCCGCGTCATGTTGAGCTGGCGGATCAGGTCGGGGTCGGGGGTGTAGGTCTGCTTGCAATGAGGGCACAGCACGCGGACCAGGCGCTGGGCAAGCACGCCCTCCACGGAGGAGGCGATCAGGAATGGTTCCACGCCCATGTCGGTCAGTCGCGTGAACGCGCCGCAGGCGTCGTTGGTGTGCAGCGTCGAGAACACCAAGTGCCCCGTCATGGCGGTGGCGATGGTGATCTTGGCGGTCTCGGGATCGCGCGTCTCGCCGACCATGATCACGTCGGGGTCGAGTCGCAGCGTCGTTCGCAGGATGCGCGCGAAGGTCAACCCGATCGGCGCGTTTACCTGAATCTGCGTCACGCCGGGAATGCGGTACTCGATGGGGTCCTCGATCGTGAGGATCTTGCGGTCCACCGTGTTGATTTCGGAGAGCGACGCATACAGCGTCGTGGACTTGCCGGAACCCGTGGGGCCCGTAACGAAGATAATGCCATAGGGCTTCTGGATCATCTGGCGCATCAGCGCCATGTGGTCGCCGGCAAATCCCAGGCGCTCCAACGTGGTCATCTCGGAATTGCGGGAGAGAATACGGATGGCGATGGACTCGCCATAGGGCGTGGGCACCGTCGCAACGCGGAGGTCGAATTCCTTGGTCCCCATCTTGATCTTGATCTTGCCGTCCTGGGGTAGTCGCCGCTCGGCGATGTTCAGGTCGGCCATGATCTTCACGCGGCTGATGATCGCCGCCTGGAACTTCTTGATGGCCGGCGGGATCGGAGCCTCGTAGAGCATGCCGTCGATGCGGTAGCGGATGCGCAACTCCATGTCCATCGGCTCGACGTGGATGTCCGTCGCGCGGTCGCGCATCGCCTCCTGGATGAGCTGGTTCACGAACTTGATGATGGTGGCGTCCGCCGCCATCTCGTCGATGTCGATGTTTTCCGAGAGACTAACCTCGTCGGTTAATCCTTCGTCGATGCGGTCCTGGGCGAGGCGGTCCATCACGGCGCGCGCGATGCCGTAGATGTTGTTCCGCGCCTTGTCGATTTCGCCCCTTGGGGAGACGACCACGTCCACCTCGACTGCGAGCTGGCGCCGCAGCTCGTCCACCATGTACATGTCGTGGGGGTCCGACGTCGCGATCGTCAGGACGCCATCGGCGAGGGAGAGCGGAAGGATGCCGAAGTGCTCGGCCAGTTCCGCCGGCACCAGCGCCACCGCCGCGTCGTCCGGCTTGGCATCGGTCATCTTGCGATAGGGGAGGTGGAGGGACTTCGCCACCGCCTGCAGGACGTCCTCTTCCTCGCAGAGGCCCATCTTGACGAGGACGGCTTCGAGGCGCTCGCCCGACTTGTGGGCGTCGCGGATCGCGGAGTCGAGCGAGTCCGGGTCCAGCTTCCCCATCTCGACCAGAACCTGCCCAAGTTGCGTGTCAGTGGATTGGATCATCGGGAAGGTCTCCGGGAAAATCGGCGCTTACCAAACCGCGTCCTCGCGGTTTGGGGATGGCGAAAATGCGGTTAGATCAGTGATTCGCGCATTTTCTTCGCCGGCATCAATGATAGCAGCAACACCAGCGCCAGAAGTGCCGCCGTGGCGGTAAATTTGAGCCGCCAGATTCGGGTGCAGAACTGCTCCACCGGACTGAGCGGGCGCGGAGTCACGTACTCGCCCCCCGCTGGCGCCAGGTACCTGCCGCCCCCCGCCCACGTCCAATAGAGTTCGAACCGCGGCGCGATATTTGGCGCGGGCTCGCCAATGGTCACGCGGATCAGATGGGTCCCCCGCGCCAGATCGAGTGAAACCTCGCCCAGGGCCATCCGCCCGGGGTCCGTGCCGGTCTGGGAGTGAACCACCGCCTCGTCGATCTCGATCTGAAAGGGCGCGTTGGATTTCGTGTGCAGTTTCAGGCCGCCGTTTAGCGGATACTCCAGCCACCCTTCCCATGTGCCACCTTCTCCATCCAGGAGCAGGTGTTGCGGACGGCCCGCTGGCGGGGGAGCGCCATCGCCGCTTTTCCACCCCCGCGGACCCGACATCAAATTCACCGCTAACAATCCGACGAGATATGCCATCGCGATCAGGAGCGATCGCTCGACGCCGTCCGAAGCAATCCCCAGCAACCCCTTTGGTTTCAGGCCCACGTGCTCGCGCAGCTTGCGCGTCAGCGGCACCAGCGCAATGATGATCAGAACGACGCCAAGGCCATCCACCGTTATCCTCAACGCCTTCGTCAGGCCGACCGCCACGTCTGGCAAGGGGGCGCCCTCAAGCCAAGCCTGCCAGAGCGAAAGCTGTGGGAGGAACAGCCACTCGTTCTCTTCGCGGTGGAATCCCCATGTGTGGTTCCACCAATCGATGGGCGCGTGCCGCGCATAGATGTAGGCCATGAGGCCAGACCAGATAAGCGCAAGCGAGAGCGTGAGCTGCAATCCCTGTGGCAGATGGCGGCGGCGCTCGATGGCACCGGCAACGGCGACCGCCAGCAGCGCCACGCACGGCAGAAGGAACCGCGGGCCACTCGTCCATCCACCGTGCCACGTCCAGAACTGCCCGTGAAACACCAGCGAGAACAGAGTGACCGCGACAGCCAGCGCGAGGACAGACCGCGCGCGCCCGCCCAGATGACCCCAGCACAGGATCGGAACAATGGCGACTGGGAAGAAAACAAGCAAGCCGCGCTCGGGGCTCGTGAGGAGCCCATGCAGTCCGGTCGCCAGTGGCGTGCTGAACGCCTGCCCCTCGTAGCCGGTGGAAAGCGGGTTTCCCCTCAATACCCAATTGACCGCAAGCGCGGCGAGCACCCCCAGGGCGATGCCCGCAATTCCCCCCAGCAACGCGCCGCGGTCGGCCCCGAGTCGCCACCCCCAGAGCAGGCAGATCCCCAGTAGCGGGGCCATCGCCGTGCGGGCAAGCATCGCCGCCAACGCACATGCCCCCGCCGCCAACGCGAGCCGCGCGCTCCCGCCACCATCGCCGGACCGCATCAGGCACGCCGCAAGACCGACCAGCCCCACTGAGGAGAGAAGTTCGCTGTAGAAGGTCGTCGAGGCCGGGAGCATCGGGCTCGCCGCCATCGCGATCACGACGGCTAGCCAGCGGCGCTCACCTTCCAACAGCGTCGCGCCCAGCACACCAAGGAATCCCAACAGCACCGCGTTCGTCAGTGGGAGTAAGCTACTCCCGGAACCGCGGAGAAAGATCGACCCAGAAAGCATCTTCTCCAGCAGGTAGGCAGGCACCCCGATGATCGGCGTTCCGATACCGTAGCCCGTGAAACGCTGCCCGTAAAGTTCGCGGTCGAAGACGAGGGAGAACCGCTCGGCGATGCTGCGCGCCGTTTCCGCCATGAGCTGTTCGTCGGACGTCGCCAACACTCCGTGGAAGAAGAGCAGCGACAACCCCACCAGCGCGGCCCACGCCCCGAACGCTCCGCCGGCCGGCCTTTCCCTCGCGGCAACCTGTCCCACGTCTTGGCGCGCCCCCTGATTCACACGATTCGGAAGCCATGCTGAGGGGGCTGGGGATGACGCGCAATGGGGGAAAAGGGATGGGGACGACTCAATCGCGATCCCAGCCACAATCCCCTAATGAATACTGGGGACTTCCGATATTCCCATGAGTTCACAAAAGCGGCGCAGCAGTGCTTTGTCGGTCAGATGCACACCACGCACATCTGCGAGCCAGAACCGATCACCCTCTCCCGTGGACTCCACACTGCAGCCGTGCTGCCGGAGGATTCGCTTTGTCTCATCCGGTCTATGGAGGCGTCTTGTCTTCCATTGCAGGTGAACGCTCTTCGGCGAAATGTGCGCAATAGTCTCGCCATTCAGGAGAATGGCCCAGTGGCTGAATCTCCCACTCTTGGAGAATTCTCTGATTTGATAGGAACCACTGGCGGATTCCTTTGCAACGGGAGAGGGAACCCGGATGGCGGCCGGAGTTGGCTCCATGGGCTTCGACGGCAAGACTGGC
>JBBQYG010000034.1:0-30216 GCA_038208905.1 Candidatus Sumerlaeia bacterium
AGTGGTGTGGGAAACGGACTCCAGTACCCAGGTATATACCCCGCCTGCAGGATGTTGCCCTGGTCGTCATGGGTTGTCAGCTTGACCGCAAACTCCTCCAGCTCGCGCCACGTGCGCGGTGGGCGCTCCGGGTCCAGCCCCGCGGCGCGAAAGTGCTCCTTGTTCCAATAGAACGCCTCGTTGGCGGAGCCCGTGGGCACGGCAAACGTGCGGCCATCCCACTTCATCTCCTCCCACAACGCGGGAAAGATCGCGTCTCGGTCAAACCCGTCGCGCTCCATGAACTCGTCCAGCGGCATCAGCGCGCCGCGCGTGGACCACTGGGCGACAGAGCCAAAGTACTCAAATAGATCCGGCGGAATCTTGCCCACCGCGGCCGTCAGAAACTTCTGCTCGATTTCCATGAACGGCAGGCCAACGGCATTCACGTGGACTTGATCCTGCGACTCGTTGAACCACTGGGGAACCGGAGGATCCACATCCTCTGAACCGCGCACCTGCCACATGGTAAGCACAGTGCGGTCGCCATGGTCGAGTCGCGGCGAACGCACGAAGAGCAACAGCCAGATACCCACAAGCACCAGCAGCCCGAGACTGGCACGATGAGAGAGGCGCAGCGCCCCCGCCCACCAGCCCGCGCGAGTCTCCTGGGTGCGGGGATTCTCCATCACGCGTCGTCCCCCGGCCACGAGCCAGCCACGCAGGCCGCGCGCGGCTTCATGGAGGCGGCCACCACCATCAATGGCCGACCCGAGGGCGAAACAAGCCGGAACGCATCGGCCGCGGCGGGAATGACGAATGTCTCCGCATAGGAATACTCCCGCGACCCGGCACCGGCGCACTCCACGCGCACCGTATCGCCCTCGACCAAGCTAAGGACAATGGCTGAGTTGAGCGTCTCCACATCGATGGCATTGCCGAACTCGTAGCGGTGCACGTCATAGAAGTGGTGCGCATGGGTGGGCAGATGCACCACGCGCCATCCCTCGCCGGACTTGATGACCGCGGGACGGGAGATCAACTCGCGCCTTGCAGATTCGCCGCGACGATCGAAGTAGAGATTGTCGAAGGCTCGCGCCACGTTCAACGGGCGCGGCTGCCCGTTCAGGTCCAGACGCATCCAATCGTACATCTTGAACGTGAAGATATACGGCGTCGCGCTGATCTCCAGCACCAGGCTGTCGATACCGGAGCAATGCACCGTGCCGTTGGGAATAAGGAAGAGGTCGTGCTTCCGCGCGGCGTGGCGGAGCACGAAGTCATCGATGTTCACCGGCGCGCCGGTGGCGATGCTGCCCTCCAACGCCACGCGAAACTCCGCCGGTTTGATATCCTCCCGGAATCCCAGATAGACCTCCGCGCCCGGCTTGCAATCCAGGATATAGTAGGTTTCATCCTGGGTGAAGGTCTCGCCAAACTCCCGCCGTATATACTCGGGGCGCGGGTGGCACTGAACCGACAGGTTGCCGCCGGCGAAGGTGTCGAGGAAGTCGAAGCGTATGGGAAACTCATAGCCGAAAGCCTCGGCGCAATCGCCCAGGATGGCGCGGTGCTCCTGAAACATCAGCAGGTCGAATGGGAACTCCAGCATAACGCCCTCGTGCTCCAGCAGCATGCCGTTCTCGGGCGAGATCAGCTCTAAGGACCAGGCGTAACTCGGTACATCGCCGGAGAGACCATCCACCCTTTCGCGAATCCATTGCCCACCCCAGGGGCCGGGCTCGAACCAGGGGCGCGCGCGGAAGGGGCCGCGCGCCATGCGCGCGATCTCCCCGCGGAGGAGGGCGCCATCGATGATCCGCGGGTCGCCATGGCGCTGGCCGTCCACAAAGGCGTCGATCCGCGGCAGCAGGCGTGCCTTCTCCCTGTTGAGCACAGGCCAATCGACGAAGTAGAATCGCCTGTACTGTGCCGCGGGGTGTGGAGCGCGCTTTCCCAGCGAGCAGACAGTACCCGCGCGGCTGCGGAACTGGATCTCGTTCTTGGGTATATCTATATAGACAAGGAAGGCCGAAGCATCCAGCAGCCCCGCGCCGGTGCCCACAACCACGACGGGCCCGGTCGCAGCGTCCACGGCGCGGCGAAGTCCTCCGGGGCGGAAGAACGCCTCCAGCGGCAGGGGGCAGCGGCGGCCAAACACGGGATCGCCTCCCCCGAGGAAGGGCTCAACCATGGCATCGAGATCCGCTTCAGGGAGGAGAAAATCGGCGGTGCGAATGATCTGCAGCCCAATGCCCTGCGTTTGTGCCTCGCGGCGGAGCGACTCGGCAACCTCGTCCCAGTCCACGCCAACGAATCCATCCACCAGCACCACGCGATGTGGGGCCATTCGCGCCAGCAGTGAGGCATAGCCTTCCTCGATGCGGCCGCTCGCGATCGGTTGCGCCGGATAGATGTCATAACGACCTGTCGGCGGCGCCGCGGGTCGGCGCGCGGGGATCAGGTGTTGCGTCGTTTTTCGCCGTGGGGGCGCCATCAGGAGTCCTTTTGCGATAGCTGTGGCGGGCGCGAAACCATGCGGGCAGCGCCGAGAAGGGCAGCCTCCTCAAACAGAGCGGAGGGACGTAAGGGAAAATCGAGACCGCCCGCGGCCATGGCGCGCGTCAGGGATGGTCCAAAGAATCGCCATGATCGCGCGACACTGCCACCAATCACGATGCCGAGGGGACGAAACGCCCGCGACCACGGGTCGAGGAACTCCGCCAGCAACTCGCCATACTGCCTGAACACCTCCAGCGCGCGCGCGTCGCCGCCGGCGGCGCGCGCCGCGATCTCCCGGGGTGACTCCGCGCGATTCCCACCATTGGAGTTGTGCAGGGCCAGCAGCCCCCGACCAGAAAAGTGATCCTCCGCCGTGGCGCCGCGAAATGGCGCGTTGTACAGCCATCCATCGGGCGGCACGTCGCCGCCCGTGGTTGCCACTTCTTCGCCGCGCAGGAAGGCGGACCCAAAGCCCGTGCCCAGGGTGATGCCCATGGCGTCGGGCATTCCGGCGAGCGCACCTCGCCAGCACTCGCCCAGGAGAAAGCACTCCGCGTCATTGGCAAATTGGATGGGTACATCAGCGGCGAGCGCCAGGCGCTCGCGCACCTCTGCCCGGATATTCCTGCCATAGAGGGACTCGTACTTGCCCAGCCCGCGAATCAGGCTGATGCCGCCGGGATAGTCAAAGGGTCCCGGCATGGCAAAGCCGACCCCACCCAGTCGCGCGCCACCGCAGGCATCGCGCGCCTCGGCGAGTGCTCCGCACCACCGGTCCAGAATCGCCGCCGCGCTGGCGCCGCTGTCCACCGGCGCGTCGCGCCGACATCCCGGCATGGGTTCCCCGGTGGCGGCATCGATGGCGGCGCAGGAAATGTGAGTACCCCCGACATCGGCGCCCAGCACGATGCGCGATGTCGGGGGCGGGCTGACTGGTCGCCCCCCCGGAGGGAAGACTTGAACGATATGCACGTGTGCTTTCCTGCTCCTGTGGGGGATGCCCCCCGGGGGCACTGTGTATGCACACATTTCACGCACTTTGTCCCGCGGCGGGGCTGGCGTGCGCGGGATTTCGTGCGTTGCGGCTTCCCGGCTAGAAGGTGCGGTTGCCCGGGCCTGCCACAACCACGTCGCCTTCGCTGATGGTGCCGTTGGTCGGGTCATAGATCGCCGTGGGCCCGGCTTGGAAGGCCGGCAGGAACGTGGGGAACTTGGCCGCAAAGGTGGCCTCTCCGAAGATCAGGTACTCGCCCAGATTGGACTTCTGATTGGGACCCGAGCTGGAGAGCGTCCATAGAAACGGCGTGGCGGCGGGATAGAGCGGGTCGCCCACCCGGGACGCGAGGATCAGGTCGCGCCACTGCTGCCCGAAGTAGCGATACTGGGATACCCTGTTCAGGTTGTCGGTCTTGTTGGGAAACACGTTCGCCGGCACCGAGGTCAGATAGGCAATCGGCGTCGTCATGCGGGTCAGCGCAACGTCACCGTCGTTAACGCCAACCTTGGACTGCCAGAAGTTGCGATCCAGTGGATAGCGGTTGTTGTCAACAAAGTAGGACTCCAGCGCGGTGACCACCGTGCGCATGTCCGCGCGGGCGCGGGAAACCTTGGAGCGCGTCTGCGCCTCCAGGAAATTCGGCACGGCGATCGCCGCCAGGATGGCGATAATCGCCACGACGATCAGCAATTCGATCAGGGTAAAGCCAACCCTGCTCCTGAATGGATACTTCATGGGCGGGGACATCCTTTCGGGTCTGTGTGGAAGGTGCCGCCATGCCCGCGGTCTGATGACCGGGGCATGGCGGCACGAGTTTCACTCGCTGGGCACGGTCTAGTACATCATCCAGTCATTGACGGAGGTGACAGCGTTGAAGGGTTGCAGGTACTGGTCGGACTGACCGGCTGCGGGCGAATTTGGATCCTCGCGGGCGCCTTCCCAGTACAGGTTGTCGATATAGAGGCTGGCGCTGGTGGCGCCATTGACGGTCAAGCTCCAGCCATTGCCGTCCTTGCTGGCCCCGCCCGTGAAGGGGATGGTCACAGACGGAGGTGCGCTGGTGGGGACGAGGTCGGTGGCGTAGAAATACGCGCCAGCGGCGCGCGCCGGCGGCTGTGTCCGGTCGCGCGGGTCGGCTTGGGGGGTCCCCGATACGCCAAGCTGAATCGTCAGCAACTTCCACTGGCTGGCGTTGGTCAGCGTGGCGATCGTGCTGATGCCGCCATTCGGGGGCAGGGGGGAGGCCCCAGCCAGGGCCGTTGTGCTGACCACCGCATTCCCGGCGCCATCGGCATCAATCGACACGTTGAACGTATGCACGACGCTGTTGATGGTGTTGGTGTACGTCCACGTGGCGATATTCCCCGCGGTGGCCGGGATCGGGTCCACGTTGATGGCATACTGAAAGTATATCCAGTCGCCGTGCGCCTGGCCGTCATAGCCATCCGCCACCACCACGGACTGGCTCGCGTTCAGGCGATAGCTCCCCGTCCCCTCAAACGCCTTGTTGGTGACGCGGGTACCCGTCCGGGTCAGCAAGGTGCCGGTAAGCGTAGCCAAGCCATCCCCGTCAAAGGGATCAACGGTGCCACTGGCGGCGGAACCATTCCCCTGGGTAAAGGAAGTCACGTTCTCAAAATCCTCGTCGATCCAGACGTTGGCCTGAGAGGCGCTCGTCAGGCCGAGGACAAGCCCCAGGGCCAGCGCGAGGTGAAGCAGCTTTCCGAATGAACTCATGTTGATAAACTCCTCAAGTGGATTTGGCAGGGGGTGAAGGGTTTCCCGGACTGTTCCGGCTGGACTCAGCTTCCTTCGGACTTTTGCATCCCCTGTGGGAGGTAAGATGCGGATACCACAAGGGGGCATCAGTGCCGCGAAGTGAATATACACACCCCGGTTTGGTCAAGGCCTTTCTTGGAACGTCATACCCCCCCGCAAGCACCGCTGCCGGCGGTGGTCGGGAACCACTTCCACCTGACCAGCATCCCCGCCACCCCAGAAGCGCTCGCCGCTGGAATGTCCCCTCTAGAGTGACTCTCGAAAGTCCCTGTCGTATTCCAACGTAGCTTGGGCGTCTCGCCCGAGCCCCGTCGCCCCCACACTCGGGCAAGATGCCCACGATACTCTTTTACGGCGTCCTCCATCGCGACAAGACTTTCGAGAACCGCTCGAATCAAGGCAAAATGCCCAGCCGCCCCCCGCCGAAGCTCTGACCGCCAAGGCAAAGGGGCCGGTTCACTCGATGGAGCGCCAGATTGATTCGACGCTGGCTTTTCGAACCAGTCTTACAGGTACATGACGTTCACGCCGAAGGGTCTTCTGCGGGAATTCGACGAGGCGAAGCTGGTAGTGGCACGGATGCGCACGCCCCGCTACGTGCCGGGCAAAGGGCCGACTGCGCGGCACAATCCCGGCAGGCCATCGGCCTTACAAAGGGGAAACGATGTTTACGGGAATATTCTGGCAGGACGCTTACGGCCCGCTCCGCCACGGCGCGACGGCTGTCCACGGCGACCACCCGCGCGCGGTGCCGCGCTCCGGCATCCTTTTCGTGTGGCGTTCACCCATCATATCACCCTTCCAGGCCCACCTATTCCCTCCCTCGCCTCACCCCAAATCCCGCCTCCCCAGCAGGAGCGAATTCCCCACGACACTGACGCTGCTGATAGCCATGGCGGCGCCGGCGAAGATGGGGGAAAGGAGGCCCATCGCGGCGTCGGGTATCAGCACGGCGTTGTTGGCAAAGGCACAGAACAGGTTCTGGCGAATCTTGCTCTTGGTGGCGCGGCTGAGGCGGATCGCTCGTACGACGCCGAGGAGTTTGCCGGAGACAAGCGTGATGGCGCCGGTCTCCATCGCGACGTCGGTGCCCGTGCCCAGGGCGATGCCGAGGTCCGCCTGCGCCAGCGCGGGCGCATCGTTGACGCCGTCGCCGACCATGGCCACCTGGTGTCCGGACTTCTGGAGTTCCTCGATCTTGCGGGCCTTGTCCTCGGGCTTCACCTCCGCGATGACGCGGTCGCTCTTGATCCCCACGGCCTGCGCAATCGCCGCCGCGGCCCGTGCATTGTCCCCGGTTAGCAGCCACACTTCGAGCTTCTCCGTTTCCCGGAGAGCGTGGATCGCCTCGGCGCTCGTCTCCTTCACTTTGTCCGCGATGGCGATCAGCCCGAGCAGCTTCCGCGCGCCGAGGTCGGCCACAGAGATGACGGTCTTTGCCTCCCCTTCAAGTCGCGAGGTTTCCGAGAGCGCCACCTCCGGGAAGGCGATCTCCTGGGCCATCGTGGCGTGGGGAGAACCGATGAACAGGCGCGTCCCCTCCACGACCCCCTCGATGCCGCTGCCAGTCGTGCTCTTGAAATCGGAGAGCGGGAGCAGCTCGATCTTTCGCTCCTTCGCCGCATTGACCACCGACTTGGCGAGGGGATGCTCGCTCCCGTTTTCGGCGCTCGCCGCCAGGGCGAGGAACCGCGACTCGTCCAGTGCTCCGTAAATCCGTATCTCTGTTACGGCGGGTTTCCCTTCGGTGATCGTTCCGGTCTTGTCGAGCACGACGACGTCGATCTTGCGCGCGCGCTCGATCGCCGTCACGTCGCGGATGAGGATACCCTCCTTCGCGCCGCGCCCCGTGCCGACCATCAGCGCGGTCGGCGTCGCAAGCCCAAGCGCACATGGGCACGCGATGATCAGCACTGTCACCGCGTTCGTCAGGCCTGCGACCCAGGCGCCGCCAACAAGGCCCCAACCCAGAAGCGTCAGGAAGGCGATGACCATCACCACAGGGACAAAGACGCTGGAAATCCTGTCCGCGAGCTTCTGAATTCCTGCCTTCCCCTCCTGCGCGCGCTCCACCATCTCCACAATGCGCGCCAGGGCGGTCTCCTTCCCAACTCGCGTCGCCCGCACGCGGAGCATTCCGCCCCCGTTGATCGTCGAACCAAACAGTGGATCCCCCGTTGCCTTCTCAACGGGCATCGATTCGCCCGTGATCATCGACTCGTCCACTGCGGACGTTCCGCCGACGATTTCGCCGTCGGTTGGAATCTTCTCGCCCGGCCTCACGACCATGACATCGCCGACACCGATCTCCTCCGCGGGGATTGATATTTCCTTGCCGCCTCGCTCGACATGGGCGGTCTTCGCCGAGAGCTCCATCAGCGCGCGGATCGCGGCCCCGGCGCGCATCCGTGCGCTCGCCTCCAGCCACTTCCCCACCGCAACCAGCGTCAGGATCACCGCCGCGCTCTCGAAATAGACGTGCCCTCCCGCGAAGGGGCTTCCGATCCACTCGGCGATCTGGACAACCGCGGAGAGTCCATAGGCCGCGCCCACGCCGAGCGCGACGAGCGTATCCATCGTGGAGTGACCGTGAAGCGCCGCCTTCCCCGCGTTGCGGAAAAAGGGCGCCCCCAGATAGACAACGGCGGCGGTCGCGAGGACGAACGACAGGACTTCCGAGCCGGGGAAGTGAATCCCATGCCCGCCGACGTGCCCGCTCATTTCCAGGACGACGATCGGAACCGATAGAATCGCACCCGCTATCCAGCGGCGCCTCCACCCGGCGGCATCCTGCACGTGATGGTTTTCGCCGTGGGCTTTCGAGCCGTGTTCCCCGTCCTGCCGTTGCGCCTTGTATCCCGCCTTCTCCACGGCGGCGACCGCCTGCGAGAGAACATCCGCGCGGTCTGCTCCATCGACCAGAGTGACGCTCGCGCGCTCGGTGGCAAAGTTCACCCGCGCGGCGCTGACTCCCGGCACGCCCTTGAGGGCGCGCTCAACCTTGGCAACGCATGACGCACACGTCATCGCCTCGATTCCAAGTCGCAGGTCGGCTTCCGGCAAATCGGGCTTGGTCGGGACGCTGGCTGTCGCCGCAGCACCACCCGGCGTCTCGCAAACTTCATCATTCACGCTGGCTGTATAGTCCGTTCCTTCAAACGCCTTGGAGAGCGCCTCCTGCGTGACCGTCGCATCGGCCTCCACTACCGCTTGTTTCGCTTCGAGCGACACCTCCGCCGAGGCGACCCCCGGGATCTCCTCCAGCGTTTCCTTCACGCTTCGCACGCAGTGCCCGCACGACATTCCCCCGATGGAGAGCGTCATGGTCTGCGCCGTCGTTGGCTTGTCAGCAGTCGTATTTGCCATTATGCAATGGTCGCCCGAAAGCCCTTCTTCTCCACCGCCGACGTCAGAAGCGCGAGGTCAACCGGCTGCGAAGCATCCACCTCCGCCCGCCCCTCGGCGAGCGACACCCGCACGTCCACCACCCCCGGCACCCCCATCAGCGCCTTGGTCACGCTGTTCGCGCAACCACCACACGTCATCCCATCGATTTTCAGCGGCTGCGTCGTCACGGACACACCTCCTACTCAAATCTGGCACACCGGTTCTACCCTCATTTGAGGCATGGATCGGGCCAACCGGTCGGCGGGGGACCACAAGACCCCATACGTCGGCATGGTGCGAGGCAAGCTGGTTGGGGCCCTATGGCATTTCGCAATTCCCTATCGCCGAATTCCAGAGGCCGACAGGGCGAGCCATCGCCATGATCCGGTGGCGGAGCGGCCAGACTCCTTCTCGTCGATGAGGCTCCAATCGGCGACGGCTGTTGCGCCCGAAGTAACAGCAAGACCGGTCCAATTGGGGGGAGGCCCAAAACAAGGTAGAATCTTACCTACTACGGCACCAAATGGCGTTCGTCGCAATGATGCCTATGGGAGGTGATAATTAAACCTCGTCGTAGGGGTTTCCCCCGGATCATTTAAGGGCTTGCATCGTCCGGTGGATCGGTACTATTACCCTCAGGAATCGACCTTGATGGTCGTGGATTGTCAGTGCCACCATGCAACCATAGGAGATGCCCAAGGCCCTGCATCTTTTCCCCCCCCGAGGAAACTCGATTCCCCCCCGCGATCAGGGTCCAACTGATCGCGCCTTCCAAGCCAAACCGACCGGAAGCCACTTTTTGGCGACCAGTCACCTTCTCCTCCAAGGAGCCACAAAGATGAAGGCATTCTCGACTCGGGTCAAATCGGGTCTGGTTACGCTGGGTGTACTTGCTGTTACAGCGCTGAGCGGCATGGCGCAGGGCCAGATCGTTCTGGCATCGGATTCCGCCGCCGCAGCCACATATGCCACGGACTTGGCGAACGGCGCCAATGGCGGCTCGGGCTTCAGCGCTTGGGCGCTCACGCCGAATCCCGACACTGGAACCGCAGGATTCTTCACGTTCACTTCCGCCGATAACGGCGGCGCGGCGACCATCGATACCAGTTCGCTCTCCTGGGGGCTGTTTGCCAATAGCGTCGCCACGGCGTCCGCCGTCCGCCCCTTGACCACGGCGATGAAGGTTGGCGACACCTTCCGCATCAAGCTCGACAACGGCAACGTCGCCGCCACCCGCAGCGTCGGCTGGGGCCTTCGCTCCTCCGGCACGAACCGCGTGGAATTCATCTTCGCCGGCGGCGGCACGGAATACCAGCGCATCGACAACGCCGGCACCAATGCCATCACGGGCTTTTCCTTCACGAACCAGGCCGTCGACTACGCCGTGACGATCACGGGAACGAACACCTACTCCGCCACGATCACGCCGGTTTCAGGCGGGCCCTTCACGGTGAACGGCACCCTCGCGGCGTCCGGCTCCATCAACGAACTGCGCGTCTACAACTTCTCGGCCGGTGGCGCGCCGGCGGACAACCTCTTCGCCAACTCCATCTCCGTCACCGACAACGCGCCAACCCTCTCAACCCTCGCCCGCGTGACTTCCTCCTCCAACAAGTTCGCGCAGGTCAACTTTACGGCTAGCTTCACCGAGCCGGTCAGCGGATTGACCGCCAGCAACTTCGCCCTGGCCACAACGGGCAGTGTGGCGGGCGCCTCGATTCTCGCGGTCACCCCCAACGGCGGCTCCGCTCCCCAGCAGACCTGGAACATTCTGGTCGATACGGGCTCCGGCTCTCCCGGCACCGTGGGCCTGAACCTCGCCAATAGCACTGCGGTCGTTGACACGGCTGCCCAGGCGCTCACCAACAGCACCCTGACCGGTGAAGTGTACAGCATTGATCGCAGCCTCGTTCGCACCTGGACGGGCGGCGCCGACGCGGGCCGCGGCGACTTCTTCATCGGCACCTCGACAGGAAGCCAACCGGCCGCCGACTACGCGACGCTCGAGACCTTCCTGCGCGACTTCAATGGAACCCGTCAGCTCCGCATGAACACGGGAACAGTCACCGTTGCCACAACCACCGTCACCACGGCGGCTGGTAACTTCCTGACAGACCCGGGTCTTGCCGGCGGACTCGTGGCGGGCGATAGCGTCTTTCTGGGCGGTAGCGCCACCGGCACGGTTGCCTGGGCCGGCAATACGGTCACAGGAACGGGCACTGCCTTCACGAACGAAGTCGCTATCGGCGACATCATCATCGCGGGCGGCAACGTCCGCACGGTGACGGCCGTTGGGAGCGCGACGAGCCTCACTTACTCGGGCGCCACGGCGACCGTGGCGGCTGCTACCGTCATGACAGTCCAGCGCACGCGCACGGTGACGGGTACTCCCACCGCCACCACCTTCACGATCAGCTCGGGCGCCGCCAACATCACCACGGCCATCAGCCTCGCGGGCACCCGCCCGGTGACCACCACGGCCATGGTCGGCAACACGAACCTCTACCTGCTGAGTGATCTGACCGAGGCGGCCAATCTGGCTATCGGCAAGAACACCGGGGGCTTTAACCTCCGCATTAAGCCCTTCGCGGGAACCACCCCAACGATCAACCTCACCGGAGCGATCGCCAATCTGGGATGGAGCAGCCACTTCCTGGTCGGCACCGCGGCGTTCGGCAACTTCTACAGCCTCATTGCCACGAACAACGTGATCATCGACGGATCGAACCTGTTCAACGGTACGACCCGCGACCTGACGATTGTCAACACCGCCGCCGGTACCGAAGGCGCCGTGGGCATCGTTCGCGCGGTCGGCAGTTCCACGGGCTTCCAAGTTCGCAACACCAACATCGCGCAGTTTTCCGCTACCGGTGGAGCCGCTGGTGTCCAGTTCACCGGACGCAGCCAGGACGGCAGCACCAACCTGCTGCCCAACAACGGCGTGGTGGACAACTGCTTCATCACCGCCCTTTCCCAAGTCGGCGGAACGCAAGGTGTCGGCGTTGTGACCAGCGGGTCGCAGAACCTCGTTACGGCTGTCGGCATGACCGGCCTTCAGGTCACCAACAACCTGATCTACGTGGGCCAGCGCGGCGTGACACTCGCCATCAACGCGGGCACCACGATTACCGGCAACACCTTCCGCTTCACTAACCGTGTAGCCGCCAGTTCCCCGTCCGGCGTGGCCATCGTTGGCTACAACGGCGCCACGGGCTTCACGATGGACATCAACAATAACATGATGGACCGCGTGGAGTTTATTCAGGCGGCAGCCGGCGGTGCCCTTGGTCTCGTCGCCATCAGCTCCGGCCCCACAGGCTCGGTCACCATCAATATCCAGAACAACTTCATCGGCGGTTACATCGCGACCAGCGGGACCGCGGCCGACGGCCTGATGAATGCCATCAACCTTTCCACGGGTGTGGCAAACCCCAGCTTCGTCATCAACGTGGATCACAACTCAATCGTTCTGCCCGCCACCACGGTTCTCACCGGCGTCACGGCGGGCCGTGTGGCCGCCATCGCCGCCACCAGCGCCGTGGGTACCTACACGCTCAACGTGCGGAACAACAACATCCGCATGGGCACCACCACAGCCACCACCTCCCATGGCATTTTCATCGCCAAGACCGTCAACACCACGGTCAGCGGCAACAACCTGTCCATCAACTCTCCCGCCAACTACGCCCTCATCGGCGCCAGCACCTTCGCCACCTTTGCCACCTATCAGGTAGCGGACGGCGCGGCGCAGAACGTTGACAGCTACCCGAGCGCGACCTTCCCCCGCTGGGCCAGCGCCGGTGACAACCAGCTCGCCGACCTGCACTACACGGGCACACCCGCCGGCCTCAACGCCGCCGCTTTGGTCGGGGGTGTCACCACCGACATCGACGGCGATACCCGCACCGTCGGCAATAACCTCCCCGGTGCCGATATCATAGGCGCCGCGGCCACCAACTACAACTGGGTGGGTGGCACGACCGGCCGTTGGTCGATCGCGTCGAACTGGTCTCCCGCTCGCACCACAGCGCGCTGGAACGACATCCTGGTCTTCGATGGCGTCACTGCGGCAGTCACCGGCGTTCGCGATTCACACATCGGCGGACTTCGTCTGATCAACAACGCCAACGTTACTCTGTCGACGAACGGCAGCAACGCGATGACGGGTTCGGGTGGCTTTGAAACCGGGCACCAGTCTCGCCTCCTCATTACCAACGTCAAGAACTCCTCCACCCTTCCCCCCACGGTCGCGAACAGCGACTTCCTCGTCTCGGCCGGCTCCACGCTCACCTTCGGTGGATCGACGACCGTGTTCGTCGACATCTCCGGCGGCGCGTTTGGCTACGTCGCTGGCGATGTCGTTTTCGCCTCCACGGCCGCGAACAACGCGATGCGCATTCTCAATCGCACCGCGAGCGGCACACTGTTTGACAACGGATCAACCTGCGCCATGGCTCCGACCTCTACCGGTGGCCAAGGCGGCTTCGGTCTCGTCTCGACAGAAGGCATCAACCAAGGTGTTCAGTTCGCCTCGGGATCGCACTACCATCAGGGTGCCACCAAGGCGGGAGTTCGCAACGGCGGCACGGGCAGCTCGCCCTTTGTCTCCGGCGCCCCCAACGGCCTCCTCTTCTTCTCGCCGGGCGCCAGCTACACCACTTACGACCTCGGCCCGGCCGTCAGCGGCCGTACCTTCGGCTCATTCATCTGGCGTGGCGCGAGTGCCGTTTCATCGACCGGTAGTGGAACCTTTACCTTACAGAACGACCTCATCAGCCGTCCCAGCGGGAGCACCGTGGCGGCCTACACCATCGGCCTGACCACCGGTACAGGCAATGCCGTTCTCGTGAACGGCAACCTCCTGATCGAAACGGGCGCCGGCGCCATCATCGACGGCGGCGTCCCTGTCGCGGCCAACTCCGTCTTTGCCGTCCGTGGCAACATGACCATTCAGGACACGGCGCTATGGACGCCCAACACCAGCGCCAATCGCGTCTATCAGTTCGACGGCTCGGCTCTCCAGAATATCAATCTGGCCGGCAAGACCTACCCGAACGCCACCTTCAACAACTCAACCGGCTTCACGCTCACTGGCGCCGGAACCGTGGGCGGCATCCTCACGCTCACCAGCGGTGCGGTCGCCACCACGGCATCCAACAGCCTCACCCTGAGCAACGACGCCAGCATCGCGCTGGTTCGGACCTCGGGCACCATCAGCGGTCCGTTCACCCGCGGCATCAACGCGGCCACGACCAGCTACACTCGCGACTTCCCCATCGCCACGGGCGCCGTCTTTAGCCCCGTTTCCCTCAACATCACCGCCGCCGGCACCGGCATAGGCTCACTCACCGCCGAGGCCATCTCCGGTTCCGTTGCCAATGTCCCCGCCAGCGCCACCGCCATCACGAGGCGCTGGACCCTTACGCCGGCAACCATCGCCGGCTATGCCGCAACGGTCGCCTTCCAGTATGACGACACCGATCTGGGTGCCATCACCGAAGGAAACCTGATCGCCGCATCCTACAACGGAACGTCGTGGACCCAGTATTCCACGAGCATCAATGGCAGCACCAATACGGCCACCGTTGCCGGTGTCACCGCGGCCCAGATCGCGGGAGCACAGTACTGGACGCTCTATGTGCCCAGCGCTGCCGCCGGTGTCTCCACTGTGTCCCTTCCCTTCGGCAACGTCGGTGCCGGGTCGACCTCCGACCTCACCTTCGACGTCACCAATACGGGCACGGCAGGCTTGAGCGTTTCCGCCCTGAGCCTCACCGGCGCCGACCCGTCGGCCTTCTCCATCGTCTCTCCCGCAGTGCCGTTCGGACTCACGGCACCGCCAAGCACCCAGCAGACCGTCACGGTCCGCTTCTCTCCGTCGGGCGTCGCCACCTACAGCGCCACGCTCACAGTCACCAACAACTCGGGAACCAACCCGACGGTTTCCCTCACCGGCGCGGGAACGTGTAGCTACAACGTCTCCCCGGCAACCACCCAGAACCTTCCGGCCACAACGGGAAGCACCTCCGCCGTGTCCGTCACCACAACCAGCGCCTGCACATGGGACGTCACAGGCATCCCGAGCTGGCTGACGCTCACCAGCCCTGGAAGCCTCCCCGCCACCGGCAACGGCTCGGTGATCTTCACCGTCGCCGCCAATACGGGAATCGCCCGCAGCGCCACAGTCACCATCGCGGGCACAACCGTCACCTTCAACCAGGCCGACGGCTGTACCACAAGTGCCGCCCCGACCACCCTTCCCGTTGTCGCCATTGGCGGAACCGGTCTCTCCGTTGCCGTCACGGCAAGCGGGAGTGGTTGCACCTGGACGGCTGCTGAAACGCCTGATGCCGCCTGGATCACCAACCTGACGGTTGGCGGCACAGGCTCCGGAAACGCCACCTTCGACGTGGCCGCAAACACGGGCATCGCCCGCAGCACGACCCTTACGGTGGCGGGCACCACGGTCACCATCAACCAGGCCGACGGCTGTAGCCTCAGCGTCGCACCCGGCACCATCAGCGTCGGACCCAACGGCGCCTCCGGCGTCTCGGCCGCAGTGACCGCAAGCAGCGGCACCTGCACCTGGACGGCGGCGGAAACTCCTGATGCCGCCTGGATCACCAACCTCACGGCGGGCGGCACTGGCTCCGGCAGCGCGACCTTCGACGTGGCGGCCAACGCCGGCGCCACCCGGTCGGCCACGCTCACCGTCGCTGGTCAATCCGTCACCGTCACCCAGTATGCCACCACTGCCTCCGCATCGCTGGACTTCGGCTATGTGAAGACAGCAGGCGCTGGCGGTTCACCGGTCTCCCTCAATGTCGTCGTCACCAACGATAGCGGCACCACCATCAACTACAACGTCACCTCCGCGGCGCCATACTCCGCGTCGGCGACCTTCGCCGCCACACCGGGCACGTCCAACCTGGCAGTCCAGTTCGCCCCGACGGCGCTTGGCTTGGCCACGGGCACGGTGACGCTCACCCCCAACCCGCCAAACGCCCAACTCCCTAACCTCACGACGAACGTCTCCGGCAACGGCTTCTCCGTCATCCAGGGCATCAGCGCCGACATCGACGGCGCCACTGGTGGCACCGTCACCGTCGGAGCTGGCGGCACCTTCACCAACTCGAAGTTGATCGTCCCCCCCGGCGCCTTCACCGGCACGCGCACGATCGTCATCGAGCAGGCCATCGTGAATGCCGGCAACCGCACAGCCATCGAGATCACCGTCACCCCATCCACCGCCTTCACCAACCCGGCGACCCTCGAAATCGAGTTCGAGAATCCCACCGACGTCACCAGCGGGATCCTCAACAACATGACAGTCGGCCGCCTCAACCTGGGCATCTACAACATCGTCGGCGGCGGAACGCCCACCCTCATCAGCGGCAACCGGCACAAGGTCACCTTCGCCACAACGACCTTCTCCACCTACGCCGCCATACCGGGCGCCACCTCCATCGCCGACTGGAACCTCATCAACCAGGAGTAACCCACCACTCCCACACCTCCCCAACACAGAGAGCGCCCCGGGATCATCTTCGATCCCGGGGCGCTTTCCTTTTTGTGGACGACGCAGAAGAGCCCTCATCGAATGCCACGCCGCACCAACGGCAAGGCACACTGCTTCGGAACCACGCCCCGAAACGCCCGTAAATCTTGGATTGTCAGCGATTGAACTGGAGCGGGAAACGGGATTCGAACCCGCGACCCTCAGCTTGGGAAGCTGATGCTCTACCAACTGAGCTATTCCCGCTCGGTATTGGCCGTCGGCCAAGTGGGAGGAAGGGTACGTCGGGGCGGGGTTGGGTCAAGGGGGATTGGGTGGTGCCGAAGGTCTTGCCCGGGGGGCGGGCCGGGTGGGAGCGATGGGGGCATCCTCGGGGCTTGGGCGGTGGCATGATGGGGCGTTTCGGATGGATTGCGGTGCTGGTGGCGATGCTCGCGGGGGGCGCGTGGGCGGGGGAGCCTGTGCGGGGCGAGGATGGGCGCGTGGTCGTGGATTTCTGGCACGGGATGGGTGGCGATCAGGGACGCGCGATTAACGAGATCTCGGATCTGTTCAACAAGTCCCAGGAGAAGTATCGCGCGGTGGCGGTGTATCAGGGTCGCTATGATTCGCTGGCCCAGAAGCTGATCGCGGCGTGCTATGCGCGGCGCAATCCCGCCGTGTCCCAGATGTATCCAGGCTGGTCCACGCGGTTTCATCGCTTTGGGTATCTAAAGACGATTACGGAGTTTGCGGCGGATGACGCCGATTTTCGCGAGAAGGCGCTGCCGGATTTCTATCCGGTGATGCTGGAAGAGAACACGATGCCGAATCCGGCGTCGGGCGAGCTGGAGGTCGTGACGCTGCCGTTCAACAAGTCGGTGTATGTGCTCTTCGTGAACCAGACGCGGATGGAGAAGCTGGGCTGGACGCATCCGCCGCGGACATGGGCGGAGTTCCGCAAGCTGGCCGAGGAAATGACGGTGGTCCCCGAGGGCGGGGGAGCGCCGACCACGTATGGCTTCGCCACGCGGACGTTTATCGAGGACTTCACGGTGCAGGCGTTCTCCGCGGGGACTCAGCTTCTGGACGAGGAGTCGGGCGAAATCCTGGTGGATTCGCCGGCGGCGGTGGCGGCGCTGGACTTTCTGCACTCGATGGTGATGGAGCCGGAGCCGGTTAGGGGAGCGGGCGAATCGGAGAAGCCCGCGAAGCGCATTGGCTATGTGGAGAGCGGCTACCTGAACGCGGTCTTCGGGTCGGAGCGCATCGGGATGTATATCGCCTCCACGGCGTCGTTCCGCTACAACGACCAGGCGGTGGGGAACAAGTTCATCTGGAGCTGCTATCCAATCCCGTCGCGCGATGCGGAGACGCCGGGAAAGACGCTGATGCAGGGGACCAATGTCGGCATCTTTGCCGGCCTGCCGGCGGAGACGGAGGCGGGCGCGTGGGAGTTCGTAAAGTTCCTGACGAGCCCGGAGATGACGGCTCTATGGGGAATGCGGACGGGTTACATGCCCGTGCGGCGAAGCGCGGGGGATCTGCCGGAGTTTCGCGCCCACCTGGAGAAGGACGTGCGCTATGCCAACGCGATGGGCACGCTGGAGAACGCAGCCTACGAGCCTCGGCTGATCTACTGGGAAACCGTGCGGTCGGCGCTCTCGCGAGAGGTGGACAGCGTGATGTTTGACCGCCGCAGCACCGCCGACGCGCTGGCCGCGGCCCGGCGCGCCATCGAGGACGCCAAGCTGCACGCGGACTGACCGCGCGCTATGCCTTGTCTATCAATCTATACACCGGCATCGAGGCGAGGGGGACGCGCTCCTCGATGACGCAGGGGCCCTCGACGAGGCGCTCCTCGAAGCAGTGGCTCCATTTGCCCGGCGGGAGCCAGGTCGCCTTCTGGCCGCCGGGATTCGCCACGGGGGAGACAAGGTACTCGCCACCGAGCATGTATTGAAGTGGCCGGCGATAGGCTTCCGCGCTGCCGGGAAACTCGTAGTACATGGGGCGGCAGGGGCCGACTCCGGTCCTGTGCGCCTCCCGGGCGAGGGCGCGGAAGTACGGCAACAGCTCCTGCCTTAGCAGCAGGAACCGGCGCATGATGCCGAGCGCCTCCTTGCCGAATTTCCAGGGCTCGCGGATGCCATGGTCGCTGTGGAGGCGCATGATGGGACTGAGAGCGCCGAACTGGACCCAGCGCACCATCAGGTCGGCGGGGGGCTTGTTGAGCTTGTCGTCCTCGCCATTGCGAAAGAAGCCGCCGATGTCGTGGGACACCCATGCGAGGAGGCTATTGCCGGCCATCGGCGTCAGGCGGACTTCCTGCTCAAGAACGCGCCACTGCGAAACGGTGTCGCCGGTGAAGTGAATCGTGGAGCGATGCGCGCCCAGACCGTGGGTGCGCGACAGCACGAGATCGGGCTTGGCCGAGCGACCCGGGCGCCCGCGCAGGGTGTATATCTCGTTGAGCCACGCCGTCGCGTCGCGCCCCGCATTGTCCTTCAGCGTGCCGTCCACCCACCACATGTCGCATCCGCCATCCTTCTCGATGGGGCGGTGAAAGATGTCGAAGTACGCCTCGGCATGTGCGCGGTCAAACATGTCGATCGGCTGGCAGTCTTCGTGAAACCACGTGGGCGCGGTTTCCTTGGTGGTGATCGCGGGTGTGGCGCCGGTGCGCTCCATGAATTCCGGCAGGCGCGTGTCCCGGCGCGGTATATACGCGGGGTGGACGTTGAAGGCGCTGTGCAGTCTGTTCTCCCTCAGCCAGTCGCGAAAGCGCGTCGGCTCGGGAAACAGGCGCGTGTCCCAGTCGAACCCATGCCAGAACAGCCGGTGCCAGTCCGTGTCCACCACCACCGCGTCCAGCGGCAGGCCGTGCTTTTCAAAGTCCTTCTTGAGCTGATGGTACTGCTTTTCGCCCATGCGCCGATAGCAGGAAAACCAGGTGCCCAGTACCCAGTCGGGCAACCGCGGCGCGCGGCCGAGCAGGTCGGTCAGCCGGGCGACCCCCGCCTTGAAATCGCTACCATAGGGAATGAGGTAGAGCACCTGAGGCTGTATCGACGGGCGTTGGCCGATCCAGTTCTCCGCCGAGTTCCACGGCAGCGAATCGTCGAGAATCACCGTCAGGCCGGAGCGGGAGAGCATCCCCGGCGGGATCGTGCGGACTCGGTCCGCCGCGTCGCGGACGGCCTTGGGCCAGCTCTTCAGGACCTGGGGCTTCTCTCCGTGTATATACCGCCGGAATTCGGGAAACCACTTCTTCTCGTCGAGCGGATCCATGATCGCCACGCGGACCGCATCGCGAACGGCATCGACCAGGTGGGTCGGGCTGACGACGTGGGAATCGAAACCCGCCATGGGATCATAGGGAGCGACGCCCTCGCCGCAGAGCGATTCCGAGAGCATATCGAGCCCGAGGTACGAACCGCCAAGGTTCTCGTGATCCTTGTCGCCGGGCTTCCAGCTTTTCGCCTCTCCGCCGATCTCCCACTCCACCAGAAGGTTCTTCGCGGAGAGCGCCTTGCCATCCTGCCGTAGGCGCACGGTGACGCCGCCGTGCCGGAGAACGATCTCCCCCGACGCGGCGCGCGACTTCGCAGGCATGAAGGTCTCCGGGTGACGCACGGCGAACGTCGCGCCCGGGGTTGTCATCCCATCGGGAAGGCACGCAATTCGTATGATGTTGCCGGAAACGGCGAGGGACTTCTTCCATGCGGCGGGTTTGGACATGGGGGCCTCCTGATGACCGGTCAGCGAGTGGAGACGAATCGACGGTGCCGCGCGAACACAGGGCGGAGCGCCGCACTCAAGTCGTTGTGAATGCCAAGGAGCTCGCGATATGCTTCCACGCGGCCCGCATCGGGCACGGCACGGGTCGTTTCATCCATCTTCACATGGATCGCGCACAAATCGGCGATGGATGCGCCGGCGTCGCGCTCGCGCTCCACCGCCCAGCGGGCCTGAATCGCCGCGCCCAAGGCGGCGCCCTCCGCCTCCGTTGTGCAGACGACGGGCGTGTCAAAGGCGTCGGCAAGGATCTGGCGCCAGATGGGGCTGCGCGATCCGCCACCGGTCAGGCGGACTTCCTTCGGCGCGATGCCCATCTCGCGCATCCGATTGAAACCATAGGCGAGGCCCAGCGAGGGACCCTCCATCGCGGCGCGGGCAAAGTGTTCCACCGTGTGCGTCGCTTTGCTGTAGCCCAGCCACACGCCGGTTCCATCGGGGACGTCGGGGGTGCGCTCGCCCTCGAAGTAGGGGAGCAGCATCAGCCCACCGGCGCCCGGGCCGACCGATTCCGCCGAGCGGTTGAGCTTGAAATTGTTCAGGTTGAAGGTGCTCTTCACCAACTGCGTCGCCGCCGTCACGTTCATCGTGCAGAGAAGCGGCAGCCAGTGCCCCGTCGAATCGCAGAACGCCGCGATCTCCCCATTTGCCTCGTCCACGATGGGCTCCTGGCTATATGCATAGACAGTCCCCGATGTGCCAAGGCTCACCGTCGCCACGCCGGGGAGCACGTTGCCCGTGCCGATGGCGCCCATCATGTTGTCGCCGCCCCCGGCGCTCACGGCGATTCCCGGCCTCAGGCCAAGCGCCGTCGCCGCCTGCGCGCGGAGCCGACCGACGATGCCGCCGGAGTGAATCAGCGGCGGGAACTTCGCCAGCAGTCCGTCGTCTATGCGCTGCATTGCCGGCTCGCACCACTGGCGCGTTCTTACGTCCAGCAGCCCGGTGCCCGAGGCATCGCCGTGCTCCATCGCCTGCTCGCCCGTCAGCCAGTAGTTGAGAAAGTCGTGGGGTAGGAGGATGCGATGGAGCCGGGCGAAGTTCTTTGGTTCGTGGCGCTTCAGCCACAGGATCTTCGACGCCGTGAATCCCGCCGGCGCCGCGTTTCCCGTTTCGCGGATCGCCGCATCGCGCCCGCCCGCGGCCTCGATCAGGTCGGCGGCCTCGGGCGCGGTGGACGTGTCGCACCACAGCTTCGCGGGCCGGATCGGCTCTCCCGCTCCATCGAGAGGGACGAAGCCATGCTGCTGGCCCGATACGCCCAACGCCTCCACGGCGGATCCCGGGAGCTTCGCCGCCCTCAGCGCATCGGCCGTCGCCGTGCAGAGTGCCTCCACCCACGTGTCGGGATGCTGCTCCTTGTGGCCGATGCCCAGGCCCTCGATCAGGCCATACTGCACTTGGCCGCGGCCCAGCACATTGCCCGCGTCGTCCACCAGGATCGCCTTGGTGGACTGCGTTCCGCTGTCGATTCCCAGATAGGCGCGCTGCGTCATATTCTCAGACCTTGATATTCATCCAGAAAAGGCGGATTGTCGGATCGCCTTCCTTGCGGCCCCAGCCAAACATTCCCCACAGGGGCCCGTGGGACGATTTCTTCGCGATCCCCTCGCCATCGGCGATGGTCTTGCTGGCCCAGAGGATTCCCCCGATCACCAATCGGTTGGATACGATCGAAACCAGCTTGGTCTCCGTCTGCTGCGTCGGCGTGTTCAGGTCCAGATCCTTATAAGTGCGGATGCTGCCACGATTGTAGTGATAGCCCAGGAAGCCAAAGAACGGGCCGTGGGATACCATCAGGTCGTTGGTGCCGTCGGGCTTTGGCGACTCGGCGCGAAAGCTCGTCCACAGGCCCAGCCCCGGCAATCCTCCCAGCAGCGCGGGCGCCGCCAGATAGCCATTGAACTCCGTGTTGGCCTGCTTGGCGTTGAACTTGGAGAAGAACGGCCCAAGGGTCCACAGGCTGGTGAACCAGGAGACCGACGTCCCTTCGTCCGCCTTCATTTGCAGAAGGCTGAAGAAGAGCGGGATGCCCGTCGCGTTCAGGTCGCCCTTATCCTTCAGCGTCCCCTCCTCGAAGCTGTTCGTCCACAGCGGCGTCCAAACGATTCCGCGCTTGCCAACGGCCTCCTCCTGACCCGGGACGAATTCGTACTCCGCGCCACGGATGCGCAACGGAAGGAAGAAGAAGAACGTGCCGAGGTCGTTCCACGTGAAGCTCGTGTATGTCGCCGACTGGCGATCCGCGGCCACCTTGAAGTCGCGAAAGCCGAGGTTGAAGGGCAGCATCCAGAAGCGGGTGGAGTTGAATCCGAGCACGCGCTTGTCCGTCGCGTCGGCGGTCACCGTCGTCCATAGCGCCGGGTCCATGCGGCCGCCCTCGGGAATTTGCGCCCCGCGGAGTACGTCGGCCTGACGAAGGGTCTGGCAACCCGACGTGGCGAGAATTGCTACGAGCGCGATGAAGATGGAAATGTAACGAATCATGCGGAGGAACTCCCCGGTTGTTGTGGGCCATTGGCCAAAGGTCCGGAGACGGTGCGCGAGCGAGGGGCGCGGGGAAAGAGCATTCTCCCGCCGATCGCCGCGATGATCGATAGGGCCATCGCCGTCAGGAACAGACCGACGCGGTAGCTGAAGGGGCGGTATTCCCAGCGGACCACTTCGCCGATCGCCATTCCGTCGAGCGGAATCGATAGGCCCGGCGCCTTCGCGCGAAAGACTTCCCGGTCCCCCGACCACGCCACAAATCCCGGCATCACGGCGCCGGGAATCGATGTGGCGACGCCGCGCTTCGCCACCCAGGCGTTCATGCCAACGGCAGTCCAGGGCGCGGCATCTGTGGAGCCGTCCAGCGCCAGCAACGAGCGCGGAGGATTCGTGAATCTTGCGACCACCGAGACGCCGTCGCCACCCTCCGCGTTGGCGGGAGCCAGGACGTGGCCGATTCTCCACGCGGCAAACCACTCCTTGGTGTTGAAGCCCAGCTCGCGGTCGCGGGCTTCCTTGATGCCAAGGAATACGGGGTGATAACCGTTCAACGCGCGCCGCCCGTGCAGCATCGGGCGAAGCCCCAACTCGTTCGTCGCGTCGTGCGTCTCCCATTCGATACCGCGAAGGGCGATGAACTCGTCGGCCTCGGTCGATCGTATCAGGTAGGCCCGGTAGTCAGCCCATGAATGGCGGAGAAGGAAGGTTCGGTTCTTCGATGCAAGATCAGCGATGCAGGCCGCGAGGAGAAGCACGGCGAGTCCACCCGCCATTGCGCGATTCGACTTCTGCCGCGCCAGTCTCCCCACCACATCCAATCCGACCCCCGCCAGCACCGCCACCGAGAGGGATGCCACACAGAAGAACGTGGCGGGGCTCCTGAACGAGCGAAATCCCGGCAGCCAATCATAGAGCACACGATAGAGCGGCGTATATCTCCCCAGCCCCACCAAAATCGCGATCAGCGCCAGCACGGCGAACAACACCGCCGGGAGCGGCACGCGAAACCGTCGTCGATTCCTCCGCATCATGGAAAGCACCAGCCCCGCGAGCGCCAGCGCGAGGACCGGGCGCCCTGCATAGTCGCTGACGATGCGCTCGCCCCAGTCGCCTGTATAGACGTCGCCCTCGATGCTCGACCCCTTCCATCGCCGGGAGGCGAACTCCATCAACTCGCCGGGGGGATAGCTCGTCTCAACAGCCTCCTCAAAACCCACCCCGCCCGCGCGGTTTGAGACCGCCGCCATCTCCATGCCGGGAATCATCTGGGCCGCGCCAAGCGCAAGCCCCAGCGTGGCCATTCCAACGTATGCCGGTATGGCGAGCCAGCGGCGCCGCCTCTGGAGCGCAAGGCTCCACGCCACCACCAGTCCCGATGTCGCCAGCGCCGCATAGGCGATCTGCGGATGCCCGCCCAGCAGCATCATGCCGATGGCGCCGCCTCCGGTCGCGATTCCGGGCCCGATGCGCCGTCCGCGCGCGATCATCACCGCGCCGGCCACAGCCCACGGCAGCCACCCCAGCGCCACCACCTTCTGAAAATGTCCCGCGTGGATCAGCGTCACCACGTGCCCCGTCAGCATCCACGAGGCGCCCACGGCAAGCGTTGCGGAGAACCTTAGCCCCAGCGCCCGCCCCAGCACCATGCCGCCAATCCCCGCGATCCACAGCGCCATCCACCAGCCCCACCACTGGGCGCGCGGATACTCGAAGAAGTGCAGCGGCCACACGTTGGGCGAGAATGGAGTCCAGAAGAACGCCCCCAGCGTGGGGATGCCGCCCTGCACCTGTGCGTTCCACAGGGGGATGGCGCCGGGGAACCGCGCCAACTGCTGCTGCATCCACAGGTGCGCGGGCGCGTCGTGGAACACCGTGTCGCGGCCGTAGAGGAACCAGTCGCCGCCGAGCGGAACCTGCTGGCGAGTTCCCAGCGTGAGCTGCGCCCACGCCAGCAGCGCAAAGAGCACCGCGCCGCCCAGATAGTGCCTCGCCGTTCGCGGCATCGCGCTGGTCAGTACTGGATCGGCTGGGCGGGCGCCAGCATCAGCAGGCGCGCCACGCGATTCAGCTCGTGGACGATCACACGGCGGCCCTCTGCGGAACCTTCGGTGTCCTGCGCGATCTGGTCCGCGATCAACTGCACGTCGCCGCGGACTTTGAAGATGTCCTTGAACGTCACGTCGCGGGGATCGTCGAGGGCCAGAAACTCCCCCAGTTCGTCAAAGAACAGGAGCACCGGATCCGCGCGGTCGATCCGCGTGGTCAACGTGGTCATGATCGTGGCGGCGGCGGCGATGGGATCGGACTCAAGGGCGCCTGTCATGGTCCAGAACATATCCGGCGGCGGAAGGGGCCGACGCGTCTCGAAGTCCGGCTCCAACACCAGGAAACCCGTGGCAGGGATGTCGCGGAGCGGTGGGCCGAGCGCGACAATTCCCTCCTCTTTTTCCACGGCCACCAGAAAGGGACGTTCGCCGGTGGCGGCCAGGTCCAAGTCGCGCACTCCGTCGGCGATACCATCGGGCGACACGATCAGCGCCACCTCGCTCGCCACGCCGCGCCGGTACAGCGGCATCCAGGGGGCGTTGGGGGCAACCGCCTCCGCGGAGACGAGAAGGCCCGTGACAAGCTCGAATCGCTCTTCCTGAACGCGGGCGCAGATGGACTCGACGAAGTGTTCCAGTTGGCCCTGCCGCCAGCGCTCCATCGCGCGAAACTGGTCCGTCGTCGGATTCGTCAGGAATGCCTCCAGATCGAGTCCCAGCTCTGCCTGAATCCGGCGCAGGCTGCTATACCCCAGGTGGCTCCAGGTCTCCGGCGTGTCTCCCGATTCGGGAAAGCTCCTGAAGTCGAAAAACAGACCGTCCACCGGGTAGCCGTCCACCAACTCGGCCAAAAGGTTGCCAAGGTATCGGCGGTACTCGACGCTGGTCCAGCAGAACAGCCCCGGCGCCCCGCCTCCCGCATCGAATTGGTGGTTTCCCTGATAGTCGCGCATCAGCCACTCGCCATTGGCGCGGGCCAGCTCGCCCAGCTTTCCCGTCCCGGGAACTCCCGCAGCCAGGAAATCCACCAGCAGCCAAACGGAGAACGGATACTCCCTGGTGATGGAGAGCGCCAGATGCCCGGGGCACCGGCCCCCGCGCAGCCGACCCGACCGACGCGTCTGGAAAAGCGATTCCCCCTCGAAAAATGCCGGGATCAGCACGGTATTGTACCCCCGCGCCTGAATCTCTCCCAGGGCGTTTCGCAGGTCGGTTTCGTCGGCCAGAAACTCAGGCGGGACGAAGCAAGCGCGCGTTTGGAGCGCCAGAGCCACGGGCGCCTCGTTGAGGCGGGCGATTGCCTTTGACAGGCGAATTTCGGAGTCGGATAACATGCTGCACGGATGGCACCACAGTCGCCGCCGCAACCGCAATGGAATCGAGCAAAGCAACACCCAGATGCCCGTCCCCGTAAAAGAGCGCTCTCCTGAACACTGGGAACCTGCTGCTCAAGGAACCGCGGGAATCAAGAATGAACGGCAGGCGAGCTTTGACTACCTCCCCAGCCTCGCCGCGGAGGAGGTGTCCATCGAGAACCTCCTCGCCAAGTCGCCACCCGATGGGCACGACCTCATCCGGCGCGCTTGGGAGCTGGCCGACCGCCTCCACGCGGGTCAAGTGCGCCTGACCGGGGAGCCCTACGTCCACCACCCGCTCACCGTCGCCACCTACCTTGCGGAATTGAACCTGGACGCTCCGACGATCGCGGCGGGCCTTCTGCACGATGTCCTCGAGGACACCGAGATCACCCTCGAGTCCCTCGCCCAGATGTTCCCCGACCCGGTTCCCCAACTGGTTCAGGGCGTCACCAAGATCAGCAAGATCAACTTCCGCACCACGCGCGAGGCCCAGGTCGAGAACCTGCGCATGATGCTCCTTGCCATGGCCAAGGACATCCGCGTCGTCATCGTCAAGCTTTGCGACCGGCTCCACAACATGCAGACCCTCAAGGTCATGGCTCCCGAGCGCCGGCTCGCCATCTCCCAGGAGACCGTGGACATCTACGCGCCGCTGGCCAACCGCCTCGGCATGAGCGCCATCCGCTGCGAGATGGAAGATCTCGCGATGCGGTGGCTCCACCCGGAAGCCTACCGCCAGCTCGCCGCCAACGTCGCCCAGAAGCGCGCAGAGCGCAGCCGCCTGGTCGAGGAAACGATCCAGTTCCTCCGCGATCGGCTCGAACCCCACATCCCCGGCCTCCTCGTCACCGGGCGGCCCAAGCACTTCTACTCCATCTACAAGAAAATGAAGTCACAGGGCCTTACCTTCGACCAGATCTACGACCTCAACGCCATCCGCGTGATCTGTCCCGAGAAGAACCAGTGCTATGACATCCTGGGCATGATCCACGACGCCTGGGCGCCCATCCCGGGCCGCTTCAAGGATTACATCGGGATGCCCAAGAAGAACGACTACCAGTCTCTCCACACAACGGTCGTCGGGCTGCGCGGCGCCATCACCGAGATCCAGATCCGCACGCGCAAGATGCACGAGGTGGCCGAGCTGGGCGTGGCCGCCCACTGGCGATACAAGGAAAAGGGCGCCGAGCTGCAGGACGACTCCCGCCTGGAGTGGGTACGCAGGATCGGCGAGTGGATCACCGACTCCAAGGAGCCCGAGAGCCTGCTGGACGCGCTCAAGCGCGACGTCTTCGCCGACCACGCGCTGTGCTTCACTCCCAAGGGCGACGTGATCGAACTCCCCGCCAAGGCGACGCCGATCGACTTCGCCTATGCCATCCACACCAAGGTGGGTGAGCAATGCGTCGGCGCCAAGATCAACGGGCGCATGGTCAACCTGCGGCATCAGCTCCAGCACGGCGACGTGGTGGACATCATCACCGCCTCCAACGGCCACCCCTCGCGCGACTGGCTCCAGTACGCCGTCACGGGCCGCGCGCTGCAAAAGATCAAGCATTGGCTCAAGACCCGCCACATGGACGAGTGGGTCGAGCAGGGCCGCGCCTCGATCATGGCCGTCCTGCGCGAACGCAACATCCGCGTGGGCAAGGACGAACTCGATCAGGAGCTCGCCAAGCTCCTCCCCGCCTACAAGTACCAGAACATCAACGACGTCCTGGTGGAGATCGGATTCGGCTCCCTCAGCGTCCAGGCCGCCGTCGCGCGCATGAACCCCGCGTGGACCACCACGCCCGAGCGCAAGCCGCCCCCCGCGATCCCCGGATCGACGCGCAAGGGGGCTGCCCGCGTCCGCAGCCCCAAGGACGAGGCCATCCTGATCGAGGGCGCCGAGGGCGCCCCCAAGGTCCTCGCCAAGTGCTGCTCGCCGATTCCCGGCGACGAAATCGTTGGCTTCATCCGCCGCGGACGCCCCATCAGCATCCACCGCGAGCACTGTCCCACCATGATGAACGCCCGCAAGGACATGGAGGATTCCGCGCGCATCCTCCCCGCCATGTGGCACAACCTCGAGGACGGGAGATCCCACACCGTCACCCTCCGCGTCGAGTCCGAGGACCGCAACGGCCTCCTCAACGCCGTCACCGGCATCATCACTAACCACGGCATGTTCATCAAGACCTGCCGCACGAATTCCGATCTCGACCGTGGCACGGCGCTGCTACTGTTCCAAGTCACGGTTTCCGACACCGCGCAACTCGAGCGGTGTCTCACGTCCATCCGCCAGGAACGCGGAATCCTCGCCGCGGAGCGCCGCCGCGGCGGCCTGGCGTAGAGCGCCACCCTAAGGCGTCCTCGCCCTCGCGATATCCGAGCAGTCCAGCTTCCCATCCAGATTCAGATCGGTCCCTGCGGCAGCCATGCCGAGCACGCGGTCGACGATTCCGCGCGCGGGGTCGTCCAGCGCGCCCGGGGCCAGCGTATATCCAAGGTCCCTCAACAGTGCCCGCTCGAATCGGCGGAATGTGCGGTTGGCATAGTTGCGCGGAATCGCCGGCGTCATCAGCGCCGGGGCGCCGTCCTGACGCGCGGAGGAGTCCCAGTGGCTGATGCTGGAGCCCTGAACGAACCGTGTGGGCGTGTGAATTCCGGGGCAGAATCCGATCGAGCCGCCGACGTTGGAGGCGCAGAGGAACGCAGCCCCCTGGCCGCCGGCGAGGACGGAAGCGGGCACCTGGATCGTCGGCGGCGAGCCATCCCACAACCGGCTTCCGCTCGCCGCAAACAGCAGCTTGTCGTAGTTGGAAAACGTGAAGGTCGGGCTGGGGCCGCTCTGGATTGCGCTCGACCCCTGGGAGGTCGTCAGGCTGGCGACACCCAGTCCGTGGGCCGCCTCGTGCAGCAGCACGGTGAAGAGATCGTACTGATCGACGCGCGGATGTCCGATTCCCGAGTTCCATGTGGCGCCGAAATTCACCGTGATCTGCATGTCGGGAATCTCGGGAAACTGATCCACGCCGGTTGTTAGGCGCTCCAGCGAAAGGCCCCCCGTGAATCCATTGATGACCCGGTAGTAGGTGGAACCCGTTGCCAGCGTCGCGCTGCCGCTGTTCTCCGACGCCAGCGCCGCAACGTCCAGCACCCCATCGTTGTCGAGAATTGAATCCAGATGCACGAGCACCGCCTCCAGCGTCGCGCGCCGCGTCGCGCCCTCCGCGGGATCGTCGAAGCCGATGCCCGTGTCCTGCTCCACGTCATCGTAACGGATGCGGAACTCGATCCCGCCGCCCGATCCGCGAAGGATCTTGGTGGGGGGGGCGGGTGCCGACTTGAACTCGCTGCTCTCCACATGACGCCATGCGCCGCCGAATTGCATGACCGCCAGTCGCTCCGCCGAGGCGGCAGAGGCAACCGTCGCGGCGACGGCGACGGCGAGCAGTGCCTTTTCATGTCCCATCATCAGGGGTCTCCCTCATCCCAAAGTCTACGCAGTGCCCCGATGCGCTGCGCCTATCGCTTAGCATGGTTGCTACCAGTCCTGCGACGGGCGCAACAAAGCCCGCTATCGTCCAAGAACCGCCCGCGCATCGGCCACCATTAACATCAGCGTCAGCGGCTCAATAGGCGACGGGGCGAATCCGTTCTCCACGTAGAACTCCTTCGCCTTTTCCGAAATCGCGTGAACCAGAATCGCACGAATGCCCGCCAGATCCGCGGCCTGCAGTGTGCGAAGCACGGCGTCCCGTAGCAGCGCCCGCCCTAGACCGCGCCCCTGGTGCGGGATGTCCACTGCCGGACGTCCCAGCACCATGACCGCTATCGGCTCTGGCATGTTTCGGCGCACCTTCCCCGTTGCGAGCGCCAGCGTGACCGCCCCGGCGGCGAGGGAATAGTAGGCGACGACGCGGGATTCCTCGCAGGCGACGTAGGTACGCGACGCGCCAGATTCCAGATTCTTCGCCGCGCGGCGTCTAAGCCAATGGTCGAGTTCCGGCACGCCGCAGCCAAATCGCGACAGATCATGGTCGGGGGTCAACGGCTCCGGCGCCCTGATCGAGCTCATATTCTCTTCTTCTCGATGGTCTCATGGCGGAAAGAGAACAAGGGATTACCATTGATGTTGCTTACAGATATTTCACAACAGAACACAGGTCATTTATTGTGGCAGATACCCCGGGGCATGAACAGTATACAAGGAACATGGCTGTTGGCGCTTCTTTCGCAGATCTGGCTATTATTCTAGCCGATGCCACACAAGGGATACTTGTTCAAACGAAGCGTCATGCAAGAATTTGTTCTCTCATGGGTATTAAGCATTTTGTTCTCGCTGTGAATAAAATGGATTTAATCCATTTTGATCAGAATCGTTTTGAAGAAATCAAACAG
>JBBQYG010000035.1:0-29534 GCA_038208905.1 Candidatus Sumerlaeia bacterium
CTTCCACAGCGAGAAGCCGGAGTATCTGGCCCTCCACGAGGCGATAATCAGGTATCTCCAGTTCATCTGTGAGCGGACCAAAGAGTCTCCTCTCGACGATGGCCGGATTTCTAACTGGCTCCGATTTCCGGAAGTGAAGCAGACGTGGCTCGGCTTCAGCCAATCGGGGAACTCGGGTCGGGGGCTCGGGAACAAGTTCGCCAAGGCCTTGGCAGAGAGCTTCGATGCGCTTTTCTCGGACTTTGGTCGCGAGCGGATCACGAAGGGGAGCCACCTCGAAAAGCTCTGCCTGCTGTGCGAAGGGGTCGGACGTGACATGATCAGCGATTTCACGACCAACCTCATCAAGGACTACCTCCTGACCTACACCGAGACCTTTGCGAAGCAGCACATCGCCCCGAACATGCTGAAGGAGTTCGCCATCCAACGGGCCGTATTTGACTACCCGACTCGGGCTTGGAGGATGAAGCGATACACTCTCCCCGTGCTCGATGGCGAGTTCGTGGTTCTGACGCCGAAGGACATTCTTTCGAAGGACGACACCTGGATTTGCAAGGCGGACTTCTACAACTCGTTCGACAGCCTGCCTACGGCGATTGGGAACGAGCAACTCCGCGCGCAGATCAACGAGTACTTCCTTGCTCGGCTCCCCAAGGTACAGAAGGGACCAACTGAGAAGGAACGGCATGCGGCCATGCTGGCGACGGTGCGGAAGTTCCCTGAGTTGTACGACTGGTACATCCGCCAAAAGGAGGAGACCGGCGACCAAGCGAAAAACCTCAAGATCGCGCAGGTTCACGAGGTCTTCAACCTGTTCGTCCTCCAAGCCAAGGAACTGATCGGAAAGCTTGATGAGACGACGGAGTTCTACAAACTGCGTCCCACCACGATCGAAGATGCTCGCAAGCGGGTGGAGTGTATCCGTCCCGACCCGACCATGTTGACTTGGGCCCCTTGTGCTGCTCGACTGCCGCTTTTCCATCTTGCCGAGGAGAGCGGTCATGGGCGCGGAGCGGGAATCCGTGTGGGCGGAGCGGGATATTGTCGTTGAGCGGTGGGAGGCGAGCGGGCTGTCGATGGCGGAGTTTTGTCGGCGGGAGGGGATCGGGTAGTTGCAGTTCGCGTCATGGAGGAAGCGGCTCTCGCTTCCGGGCGAGGCGAGCGCGGGATTCGCGGAACCGGTGGTGGCGCCGTCGGCCACGGCGGCGGTTGGGCGAGTGCCCCTGCGACCTACGCGGGAACTCCGATTTCTAGCGGTTGGAAATGCAGGATGAAGCCGGTGGGCTCTGGGTGCGTCTCGTAGCCAAGCTCTTTCGCGCACTCGAGCCACACTTCTACAACCTCACGAAGGTTGTGCTGCAGCTCTTCGAACGTCTCTGCGGTAGGAAAGCAACCGGGCAGCTCTGGAATCAGGGCGTTGTAGACGGACTCGGTTGGCTTCTGGCCGAGTTCGACCTCGACGCAGTATTTCATCGGGTCTCGTCCGCGTATCGGTTTCTATTTCCGCCCGCGGTGCTACCCCGTGGCGCGAGCGGGCTCGTGATGGAGCTGGATTAATTCCGGACCCGTTACGGACGCCATTGCACGGGTGCGCCCGCGGCTATCCGCGAACTCGACTTCGTACGCCCCGTCTTCCAGCAGTTCCACAATGGTCCCGACTTGCCCTCGGCACAGGCCGTGTTCCGGCTTATCAACCGCGAGCGCGACGACTGCTAGAAGTGGTTCTCGAAAGTCTTGTCGCGATGGAGGACACCGTAAAAGAGTATCGTGGGCATCTTGCCCGCGCGTGGGGGCGACGGGGCTCGGGCGAGACGCCCAAGCTACGTTGGAATACGACAGGACTTTCGAGAGTCACTCTAGAAGTGGAAGCAGGGGCATGGTCGGATGAACGCTCCAGACTACTCGGTATAGCAAGTGACCATTCGCGGGATCTCCTCGCCAGCCTTGATGAACCAAGGACTCAGGAGGGTCGCCCGTTCAGCCTTCGTTGCGACTTCACTTCGAACGACGTACCTCACGCCGTAGCGGTCTTCCCGTCCCCGCTCCGCGATGCCGTGCCTTGCGGCGGCCAGTAGCATGTCCCTCCGTATAATCCAATCCTGCGCCGTGATGCCGAGGACGGATCGGAAGACGCGCGCCTTCTGCATTCCTTCCGGATGCTCCTGATCCAGGCAGTAGGCCCGGATTTTTGCCGGGTCCACCACCGCCCTGCCGTCCATCGGAAGATGCATGGCGCCCACCTACTCCCCCAGCGCCGCCCACAGCGGCTCCACCTCGCAGAGGCTCGGCTGCAACACGCCGAGCAGCGCAGCTACCGTCGGCGCGATCATGGGGGGGGAGACGTGGCGAAAGCTGACGCCTTGGTGGATACCTGCCCCCACGGCCAGCATGGGCACGTGCTGGTCATAGCGATACGGCGAACCGTGCGTTGAGCCGGTTGTTCCGCCGAAGTAGTAGTAGGGCTTGAACACAAAGGCCACCTGACCGGCGCGCTCGGGGTGATAGCTGAGTTGCAGCGCCCGGATCGTGGCGTCGGAGGATGGGTCCAGCTTCAGCAGGTCCTCCACCGGCATCGCCATCGCCACGTACGGGAGCGCGGCGGCCGCCGCAGAGGCCGCGCGCAACGCCTTGTCCCGCGCTTCTGGGTCTTGCGGCAGGTTGAGTACCAGCCATGGCCACGATATCTTCTCCAGGTGCGTCGTCTTTCCCTCTGGTGGCGTGGCGAGCGCCTTCGCCAGTTCCGCCTCGATGTCGCGGGCCATCGCGCCGGAGGAGACCCGCCCCGCGGGGACACGGCGGGGAAGCATCACCTCCGGCATCGGCGCCACGCCGTGGTCCGCCGTCAGCAACAGCGTCCAGCGTCCCTCGCCCACTTGCGCGTCGAGCTGAGACATCAGGCGCGCCAGGGTCGCGTCCGTGCGCAGGGTGATGTCCATCACCTCCCAGGAGTCGGGGCCGAACGCGTGGCCGACCAAGTCATTGGCCGAGAAACTCAGCGTCAGGATATCGGGGACGTCGTCGGCGCCGAGCTTCTCCTCGCGGATCGCCTCCAGGGCGAGGTCCACGATCACCTCGTTGGCGAAGGGCGAGAAGCTGAGCGCGCCGTAGTAGGAAGCGTCGGCGGAATCTGTCTCCCCCATCTTGTGGGGAAAGGTGATGCCGGCAAAGGGGCCCTTCCCCTCGCCGGGGGCGTCATCGGCGGTGCAGAGCGCCAGATAAGGATCGATGCCCCCCAGCAGCAGATTCCACGAGCCCCCCGCCCAGCGCGCCGCCGCGCCGGAGAGGTTGAACGCCGCCACCCACTCGGGCAGTTGGTCGCCATACCACGTGCTCGAGACGAACTGGCCGAGCTTGTCGTCGAACCACAGCACCACGTCGCCCGATTTCCCCGCCATGAAGATCGAGGAGCGATCTTTCCACGAGATGCTGACGGTCTTGGCGCGGCCCGCGGTCGCGGCTTCCAGCATGTCGCCCACCGTCTCGGACTTTAGGTTGCGGGGTGATCGGGACGTTGCCTTCCCGGCGGCGGCCGGCAACCCCGGCTGGGGCGGCCACGTTTCTCCATCGCCCGCCTGCACTCCCTCGTTCGTCACCGTGCGGGCGTCCACGTCCTCTGCGCAGTACATCTCCCGCCACTGGTCCACCTGCCACCAATCGTTGGCCACGATCCCGTTGCGATGGCCATAGCTCCCCGTCATCATCGTCGCGTGGCCCGCGCCGGTCATCGTGGCCGCATGTTCATAGTGGCAGTTGGAGTAGTTGAACCCCTCGCGCAGCATCCGTCCGATTCCTTCCTCGCCATAGTGCGGGCGAAAGCGATCCACGAAATCGCCCCGCATCTGATCCACCGCCACAACCACGACGAGCGCGGGGCGGGGAGCCTCCTGGGCGAAGGCGCGCCCGGCGGGAATGGCCGAGAGAAGTGCCGCGATGGCCAAGGCTCCGGCAGGGGAAGGCGCGACGAACGATTTCATGCGGTGAGACTCCCGTCTTGGATGACCGACACGTCCCCCATCGGGATATCCTCCCGGCGAGAGGTCAACACAACGTTCTCCCGCCCTGCGATTGCCATCACGGCGCGGGTCGATCCCATCCACATCGGGGCCGGGGGAAAACGGCGCTCTCCGCTCTCCTTTCCGCATCGCCTCGCGGCATCCTGGGCGGGGCTTCTCTGCGCCGCCGCGCGAACCCGTTTGCATAGACATATATACACACCCGGCGCGCGGTGCGGGAAAGCGAAAAACTCGCGTCGCGGGTCGCGCGACGCCGAAAAAGTGCCTCCACGAGGGTCCGCAAGGGACTTTTCCACAGTTTATGCATTTTTTCGATCATCCTGTGGATGAAATCATTTGACATGGCAATCGGGAGGCTCGAAAGGTCCACCCGAATTGAGCAGTTCGGGCGCCGAATCGGCCCTGTATAGACAACGCCGAGCAGCGGCGAAAACCGGAAGCGGACCGACGCGAACACGAGTGCAGCTTGCCTCCCCCTCGCGCCGCTTTCCATCGTCGAAACGAAGCACGAATCGCCCGGGCCCGGGGCCCGCACTGTTCAAGGAGAAGAGAATGAGTTCCACCAAGTCCGTGTTTTACTTCGGCGACCGCAAAGCCGACGGAAACGGCAAGATGAAGGAGTTGCTGGGCGGCAAGGGAGCCAACCTTGCCGAAATGTGTCTGCTGGGGATTCCCGTCCCCGCCGGCTTCACCATCACGACGGCCGTCTGCGTCGAGTACTACAAGAACAAGCGCAAGTTTTCGCCCACCCTCAAGGGCGAGGTCGAGGGCGCCCTCAAGAAGACCGAGAAGGCCATGGGCCGCGGCTTCGGCGACCCCAGGAACCCCCTCCTCCTCTCCGTCCGGTCCGGCGCCCGCAGCTCGATGCCCGGAATGATGGAGACCGTTCTCAATGTTGGACTTACCACCAAGACCATCCCGGGGCTGATCGCCAAGACGAACGAGCGTTTCGTCTATGACGCGTATCGCCGCCTCATCATGATGTACTCCGACGTGGTCATGGAGAAGGCCGCCGGCGTCGAGCCTGTCGATGGCAAGGGTATCCGCCACCAGCTCGAGCACCTGCTGGAGGAGAAGAAGCACGCGGCGGGCGCCAAGATCGACACCGACCTGAGCGCCACCGACCTCAAGGAGCTTTGCGCCGCCTTCAAGGAGCGCGTGAAGTCTGTCCTCGGCAAGCCCTTCCCCGATGATCCCCATGCCCAGCTTTGGGGCGGGGTCGAGGCCGTGTTCGCCTCCTGGAACGGCAAGCGCGCCAAGGATTACCGCCGCATCGAGCGCATCCCCGACGAGTGGGGCACCGCCGTCAACGTCCAGGCCATGGTCTTCGGCAACCTCGGCGACACCTCCTCCACCGGCGTGGCCTTCACGCGCAACCCGGCCACGGGCGAGGACGAGTTCTATGGCGAGTATCTGGTCAATGCCCAAGGCGAGGACGTGGTCGCCGGAATCCGCACTCCCTCCCCCCTGCTGAAGAAGCGCGAGGCCGCCGGTCAGGTTTCCATGGAGCGCAAGGACCCTGGCTCCTTCAAGGAACTCGTCAAGATCCGCGCCGGGCTCGAGAAGCACTTCCACGACATGCTGGACATCGAGTTCACCACGGAAGAGGGCAAGCTGTGGATGCTCCAGTGCCGCGTCGGCAAGCGCAACGGCACCGCCGCCGTCCGCATGGCCGTCGAGATGCTGAAGGAGAAAATGATCGACGAGAAGGAAGCGGTCATGCGCGTCCGCCCGATCCAGCTCACCGAGCTGCTCCTCCCCTCCGTGAATCCCGAGGCCGAGAAGAAGGCCCCGCTGATCGCCACCGGCCTTCCCGCCGGCCCCGGCGGCGCCACCGGCCAGATGGTCTTCACCGCCGACGAGGCGGAGAAGTGGGCCGCCAAGGGCAAGAAGGTCATTCTCGTCCGCGCGGAGACCTCCCCGGAGGACGTCGCCGGAATGCACGTCGCCGAGGCGATCCTGACCGCCAAGGGCGGCATGACCAGCCACGCGGCGCTCGTCGCCCGCGGATGGGGCAAGTGCTGCATCGTGGGTTGCGGAGAGCTGGCCATCGACAGCGCCAACCGCCGCATGACGGTCCGCGGCAAGGTCTATCACGAGGGCGACTTCATCACCCTGAACGGCACCTCGGGCTGCATCTACGAGGGCCAGATCAAGACCGACATCCCCGACCTCGACAAGAACCCCTACTACAAGTCGCTGATGAAGTTGGCCGACAAGTTCCGCCAGATCAACGTGCGCACCAACGCCGACTCCGGCCGCGACGCCGCCCACGCCCGCAAGCTGGGCGCGGAGGGTATCGGCCTCTGCCGCACGGAGCACATGTTCTTCGACGCCCAGCGCATCAAGGCCGTCCGCGAGATGATCGTCGCCAAGGACCACGAGGCCCGGCGCCGCGCCATCATGAAGCTCCTCCCCTTCCAGCGGAAGGACTTCACGGAGATCTTCGAGGCGATGCACGGCCTGCCCGTTACCATCCGCCTTCTGGATCCGCCGCTTCACGAGTTCACCCCCGGCGAGCCGGGCCAGGTCGAGGAACTCGCCCACGAACTCGGCATCACCAGCCACGAGCTCCAGACCCGCATCCACCAGCTCCACGAGCTGAATCCGATGCTGGGCCACCGCGGCTGCCGCCTTGGCATCACCTATCCCGAGATCACCGAGATGCAGGCCCGCGCCATCTTCGAGGCCGCGGCTGACTGCGCCTCGCGCAAGATCAAGGTCCTGCCGGAGATCATGGTTCCCCTCGTCGGCCACCGCAACGAGCTGGCCAACCAGGCCGCCATCATCCATCAGGCCGCCGCCGACGTGATGGCGGAGCGCAAGATCAAGATCGCGTACCAGGTCGGCACGATGATCGAGCTTCCCCGCGCGGCGCTGACCGCCGACGAGATCGCCAAGGACGCCGATTTCTTCTCCTTCGGCACCAACGACCTTACCCAAACGACATTTGGCTTCTCTCGCGACGATATCGGGACGTTCCTCCCCGACTATCTCACGAAGAAGATCCTTCCGGAGGACCCCTTCCAGTCTCTCGACCAGGGCGGTGTTGGCCTGCTCGTGGAAATGGGCATCCTCAAGGGACGCTATACGCGCCCCAACCTTAAAGTCGGCATTTGCGGCGAGCACGGCGGCGACCCCGCTTCCGTGGTCTTTTGTCATCAGGTCGGGATGAACTACGTAAGTTGTTCGCCCTTCCGGGTGCCGATCGCCCTTTTTGCAGCTGCCCAAGCGGCAGTAACCCATCCTCGAAAGGAGGACTCGCACATGGCTGAAGCAAAGAAGGCCACCACCGCCCCTAAGAAGGCAACGAAGGCTGCCCCCAAGAAGGCCGCCGCCAAGAAGCCCGTCGCCAAGAAGGCCGCGGTCAAGAAGGCTGCCCCCAAGAAGGCCGCCGCCAAGAAGCCCGTTGCCAAGAAGGCCACGGTCAAGAAGGCTGCCGCCAAGAAGCCGGCCGCCAAGAAGCCCGTTGCCAAGAAGAAGGCAGCCGCCAAGAAGCCAGTCGCCAAGAAGGCCAGCGTCGCGAAGTAATCCTTCGCCTCACTCGACTTCTGCCGTCAGGCCCCGGTCCCCTGTGGACCGGGGCCCGGCTTTTTTGGGGGAAGGGAATGGGGAATGGCAACAAGCCGAGGGCGCTTCCGAATTTCAGCGCTTGTCTTGGCCGACCGCCATCGAAGTTGGCACCCCATTCCCAATTCCCCATTCTCCATTCCCTCTTTCCTTCTATTGACTCCCCCCGCGCCTGAAATCCCCAATGGCGGCGCTTCGACAATCCAACAGTTCCATTCGACACGCCATGCCGCTCAAAACGATTCGGAATCTTTCTTCCCTCATGCTGCTTCTGGCGGTTCTTGGCTTCGCCGTTGGTTGCGCCAGCCGGCCGGAGCCATCGCGCAGCGTCAGGCTCGCGGTCCTTGATGGAAAGGTCCTCTACGATGTCGATCCCAAGGGAACGCTGGTGGAGGAGGGTTGGTGGTTCAGTTCCCGCGACCGCTTCCTTTCCAGCAACATGGGGATCCAGCTTGGCGAGGCGCTCGCCCACCAGTTTGACAAGCTTCCCGGCGTGGAGGTCTATTCGCGCGACGACCAGTCGATCTACCTCTCCCTCAAGGAGCGCCAGATCGACCGCAACTACCCGAACCTGACCCCCGCCCAGCGCAAGCAGCTCCTCCTCGAACAGGACCCGCTCGACTACGGCAAGTCCCTCGGCATGGACTTCGTCATGACCTCGGAAGTCCGCAAGTCGGCCACCGTCATCAACCGGACGTTCTCCTGGTGGTACAGCCATCTGGATACGACGGTACAGTTGTGGGACGTGGCGAGCGGCCAGATGGTGTGGACTCGTAGCTGGGAGGACTCCGACGCCTTCGATTCGCAGCTCGCCATGGCCGAGGAATGCGCGCGGGAACTCTCTCGCCGGGTAACGCGAGACGACGCTTTCGTGCTATATCCCGCAAGCCGCTGACCGCCAGGCCCGCCGATACCTTGTCACGCCGTAGAAAAAATCCGCCGCGCCCGGCCCCGGCGGCCGAAACTCCGGGCGCGGCCTCCAATGCCCCCTCGACCGCCCCGCGCGGAGAGGCGGGCGTCCGCCGACTCATCGCCATTGTCATCATTGCCGTCTTCGTGATTTTCGAGATCGCGATCTTCGCCATCTTCCGCACGGGTGAACAGATCCACTGGAAGAAGGAGCTCTCCTCCGTGGATGCCCTTCACGCGGGGGAGAAGCATGCCGAAGCGGCCAAGGCCCTTGCCGCGTTTGGCGAGAAGTGGACTGGCGCCATGGCCACCTTCGACTGGAACCGCAAGATGGGCCTGTATCACGGGCTCGCCGGCGACTGGAAGACGGCGGCGCGGCACTATGCGGAGGCCGTCCGCATCAACCCCAAGACCCCCGGCATCAACGCCGCCGCGGGCGAGGCGTTTCTCAACGACGGTCAGGAGCAGAAGGCCGTTGAGTTCCTGCGCGCGGAGGTTGACAAAATTCCGCGCGCCACGGGCGACCACGACAGGGCCCATTTCCACCTTGGCGTCGTCTTCCACCGCGCGGGCGACGATCCCGCCGCCTTCCGCGAATTCGAGGCGATTTCCGACCGCCCCGCATGGAGTTCGCGAATCGGCGAACTTCGCGCGGAGCTTGCCAGTCAGGTTATCGACCACGCCCGCGAGGAAGCCCGCGCCGCCGTCTCCGCCGAACTGCCGCCATCCTGACACGCCCCCGCTCCTCCGCCAAATGACGACTCCCGAGTTTCCCTTTCTCCCCGATCACAACGAGCTGATTCGCAACCGATACGCCAAGGCCGACGCCTTGCGCGCCGCGGGCCAGAATCCCTATCCCGCGCTCTTCGAGGCCAACGACACCGCCGCCGCGATCCTTGCGGAGCCCGAGGCGCTTATCGAGAACGCGCGCCCGCTTTCTGTCCTTGGCCGCGCGATGACGATCCGCTCCTTCGGCAAGACGGCCTTCTTCCACCTCCGCGACCGCAGCGGGCTGGTGCAGGTGTACGTGAAGAAGGGTCTTGTTCCCGAGGAGGATTTCGAGGTCTTCCGCGAGCACGTCGATGGCGGCGATCTTGTCGGCGTGACCGGCAAGCTCTTCCGCACGAAGACCGGCGAGGCCACCATCGAGGCGTCCTCGATCCGGCTCTGCTCCAAGTCCGTCCGCCAATTGCCGGAAAAGTGGCACGGCTTCAAGGACGTGGAGCTGCGCTATCGCCAACGCTATGTGGACCTGATCGCGAACCCCGACGTTGCGGAGGTCTTCCGCAAGCGCTCGCGCATTGTCTCCGCAATGCGGCGCTTCCTCGACGACACGGGCTTCATGGAGGTCGAAACCCCCATGATGCACCCGATCTTCGGCGGCGCCTCGGCGCGGCCGTTCCACACGCACCACAACACGCTGGACATGCCGCTGTATATGCGCATCGCGCCGGAGCTCTACCTTAAGCGCCTCGTCGTCGGCGGGCTCGACCGCGTGTATGAAATCAACCGCAACTTCCGCAACGAAGGCATCTCCGTCCGCCACAATCCCGAGTTCACGATGCTGGAACTCTATGCCGGCGGATGGAACGCCAGCCGCATGATGGACTTCGTGGAGGAGATCATCCGCGCCACCGCGCGCGGCGCGCTGTCCTCGCTGGAGTGCGAGCACAACGGCGTCGGCTACGATTTCGCCAAGCCCATCGAGCGCGTCCGCTACGTGGATGTGATCGGGCGGGTCCTTGGTGTCGATGTGGACTGGGGCATGTCGCTGGAGGACATCCGCGCGCGCGCGGGCGACCGCGGGATTCCGTCCGACGTTAAGAGCGCCGACGACGCGATCATCTTCCTCTTCGAGGAGCACTGCGAGGGCGCGCTGGTCCAGCCCACCTTTGTCACCGAGTTCGCCAAGTCCGTCAGCCCCCTCGCCAAGTCGGTCGATGGAAGGCCCGAGGTCGCCGACCGCTTCGAGCTGTATATCGGCGGCATGGAGATCGCCAACGGCTACTCCGAGCTGAACGACCCGCGCGAGCAGTACCAGCGCTTTGCCGAGCAGGTGGGCCGCCGCGCCCAGGGCGACCTGGAGGCGACAGGCGAGATCGACGAGGACTACGTCCGCGCGCTCGAATATGGCATGGTCCCCACCGCTGGTCTTGGCGTCGGCATCGACCGCCTGACGATGATTCTCACGGGCGCTGCGTCGATCCGCGACGTGATCCTGTTTCCGCTTCTGCGGCCGCTCAAGAACGAGGAACTCGCCGAGCAGGCGCGCCTCGAGCAGGAGACCCCGTGAACACCGAAGCAACGCGGCGCTACTCGCTCCTGTCCCGATTCACGGGGCTCCTCTCCGATGCGGTCCTCTTCGCGCTCTTCCTCGCGATGGGCGTGGGGATGCTCAACATCCTGATCCAGACGATCGTGCTGGTTGTGGGCATCGCCCAGGGAACCGGCGCGCGCCCGATTTTGACTGAAGGTCTCGAGGGCTTCGAGACGCTGACCGAGGCGGCGCCCAGCCGACTCGGGGCCGACGCAATGGACCTCGGCATCGCCATCCTCGGCGCGATCGTCGCCACGGCGGCGCACTTCGGATTCCTGCGACTGCGGCGTCGGTATATGCACCTGTTCGGCGCGTCGGGGTTCCAGCTCTTCGTCAGCAAGCGCTACCTCCTCTCGCGCGAGGGGAGCCGACTCGTCAGCCTCATCAGCATCGTCTCCGTTCTCGGCGTCGCCGTCGGCGTGATGGCGCTCATCGTCGTCATCAGCGTGATGGAGGGCTTCGACCAGACGCTTGTGAAGAAGTTCATGGGCGTATTCTCCCACATCCAGATCAAGCCCGACCCGCGCTATTTCAAGGACAAGCAGATCCCCGAGGACATCTGGGGCCCGATGATCGAGCGCGTCGCAGCCAAGGATTTCGTCAAGGGCGTCTCTCCCATCCTCGATCACCAGACGATCATCCAGAAGGACCTCGGCTCGCGGGAGAACTTCGCCTTCGCATTCTTCCGCGGCATCGATCCGAAGACGGAGAGCAACGTCACCGACTTCATGAATTACGTAACGCTCGGCGAGTCCGTCCCCGGCGACCGAGAAGTCGTGGTGGGCGAGCGCCTCGCGATCAACCTCGGGCTCCGCCAAGGGGATACCATCTTCGCCATCGGCAAGATCGTCCCCACCGCCAACCGCGTCGTCCCCAAGACCATGAAGCTCACCGTTGTCGGCGTCTTCCACAGCGGCCTCTACGACGTGGACGACAAGTTCATCTACACGAACCTCGCCACGATCCAGGAAATGCTTGTCCAGGAGGGCACCATCTCCGCCCTCCACGTCCGAGTCGATGATCCCCAGAAGGTAAACGAGTACGGGGAGCAACTCCTCGACGTGATTCCGCGCGGCTATGGCATCCTCACCTGGCAGATGCTGAACCCCCAGTTCTTCGAGGCGCTGTGGATGGAGAAGGTGGCGATGTTCATCATCCTCCTCCTCATCGTCCTCGTGGCGGCGCTCAACATTATCGGCACGCTGGTGATGACGGTGGTCCAGAAAACGCGCGACATCGGCATTCTCAAGTCCATGGGCGCCACCAGCGGATCGATCATGCTGATCTTCCTCTACCACGGGTTCCTGATCGGGCTCGTCGGGACGTCGCTCGGCGTGGTCTGGGGCTTGCGCCTGTGCCGATTCGTGGCAAAGGACATCCAGAAGATTTTCGAGATGCCCGGCGGCGTGTATGGAATCGACCGCCTGCCGGTCGTCGTGGAGCCGTGGCTCATCGTCTTCATGGCGGTCTGCGCGCTCTCCATCTGCATCGTCGCATCGTTGATTCCCGCCTACCAGGCCTCGCGCCTGAATCCCGTGGAAGCCCTGAGGTATGACTAGCACATGAGACTCTGCACCGTCAGCACCGCCGAAATCCCCGCCTTCTTCGGCATCGACCTTGGCAAGCGCATCCTCCGCGTGGCGCAGGCGGGCGCGGCTTTTGGCCTCTCCGATGCCGACCTCGCGCGCGTCGCCTCGACAAAGGCATACTTCGAGAACCTCCCCCAGTCGGAGAAGATTCTTCGCCGCATCCTCAAGGGCATCACGGAAACCCCCAAGGCCGTTGGTCGCCCCGCCGCCGATGGACACCCGCACCTGCTCAACGCGGCGGACGTCACGCATCTCCCGCCGATCGAGCGCCCGGGAAAGATCCTCTGCATCGGCCTCAACTACCGCGATCATTGCGAGGAGCAGAACAAGGAAATCCCCAAGAAGCCGATGGCCTTCAACAAGTTCGCCACGTCTCTTCGCGGCCACGGGGCCGAGATCACGCTGCCCCACAAGGTGGACAAGAACATCGACTTCGAGGCGGAACTTGCCGTCATCATCGGCAAGACCGCCCGCCGCGTCACAAAGCGCACGGCGCTCAAGCATGTCGGCGGATATACAATCATGAACGACGTGTCGGCGCGCACGCTGCAGGCCAACGAGAAGCAGTGGTCCCGCGCCAAGGGCTTCGACGGCAGCGGTCCCTGCGGCCCGATCATCGTCACGCCCGACGAGATTCCCGACCCCCACGCCCTCGCGATTTCCTGCCACGTGAACGGCAAGAAGATGCAGGACTCCAATACGTCCAACCTGATCTTCAACATTCCCGAGCTGATTTCATGGGTCTCCCAGATGATCACGCTGGAGCCTGGCGACATGATCTCCACCGGCACGCCTGGCGGCGTCGGCGTCTATCGCAACCCGCCAGTCTTCCTCGCGTCGGGCGACATCGTGGAGGTCAAGATCGACCGTATCGGGACGCTGCGGAATACCTTCGTCAGCGGCTGACTGGATCGACGATTCTAAAAAGGGCGTTGTCGCCGAAGCGCGCGACCTCCTCCAGCAGGCCCGCCTTCTCCACCCTGTCCATGCCCAGCCGGGCAAGGATGGGGTGATTTGCTTCATTGGGCACGCGGAGGTAGTACTCGAGGCCGCGCCCGCGCAGGAACGCGGCGATTTCCGCGGCGTCGGTCTTTCCATACTCCTGCTGGATTGCCCAGTCGTCCAGATGCACAAACGTGATCGAGGGATCGAACACATAGTGCCGGTTCTCGTGCGTCAGGATCGTCTGACCCAGATGGTGCGCGTTCACATAGTCCCACATGTCCACGTCCTCGCCGTACTGCATCCGCAGGAAGAACGACTGCGGCAGCCCCGGATTGCGGAACACGTCCAGGTTCCCCTGCGTGAACGACTGTCCATCGATCACGCGCGACTTGGAGTACTTGAATCCCATCAGCGAGAACGCCAACCCCGGCGCGATTCCCTGAAGCAGCACCAGCGCATAGAACACCGGCGCCGCCCAGACGCGAATTGCGCGATCCCTAATCAGGAACACCCCCACCACGGAACTCGCCACCGCCGCGCAGGAAAGGAAACCCACGATCTGGTAGAGGTAGAAGTCCGCTAGGAAGTACATGTAGCCGAGAAACGAGAGCGTGAGGAACGCGCTGGTGGCGATGGTTGGGGCGGCGACGGAGTTGGTGCTCCACGCCGCGCCGCGTCTCCACCGGTACCCCAGCCACACAGCCCCCAGCAGCAGCGCGGGAACCAGAAGGGCGGGGATCAGGATCATCATCTTGTACGCCTGGATTGTCGTGGGCCACGGCAGAACGCCCAGCGCCCCATTGACCCCGAGGAGAATCGCGAGCCGGTCCCGCCACGCGCCGTGGCGGCGAATTGTTCCGTCGGGATTCTGCACCAGCGCGTCGAATCCGATCCAGAAGGGGAAGGTCCCATCCACGCGGTCGCGAAACGTGGCCCGGCGCTCGAAGGAGGGATCGCCCTCGTCCTGAATTTCGCCGGTGCGCTTGCCGCGATACCATTCCGCCATGCGCCCGATGCCGTCGCCGTTGCGGTACCACTCCAGCTCCGAGGAGCGCAGCACCTCCACGTTCATGTTGATGCTGGAGGTGAAGATCTCCGGAAAGAACGCATAGACGGGATTGCCCGTCAGCGCCATGTTGCGAATGTGCCACGGCAGCGACAGCGCCACGAATGTCAGATAGATCGCGAGAAATACGCGCGTGAAAATCGTCCGCCTCAGCCGCGCCACGAACCCCGCGCCGCCCGACACCGCAACCACCATCACGACGGCAAACAGCCACCCGATCCACAGCAACCCCATCAGGTAGTTCAGGTGCATCGCGATCGCGGGAATCGCCGACATCGCCGCCAGCGTCCCCGCGGTGGGCCTCCGCGCGAAGAGCGACACCGCAAGCACCATCGCCGCGATGAACAGCAGGGCAAAGGCGTAGTCCGACGCATACGTGGAGTACGCGATGCCATTCGGCACTGCGCGGAACAGCAGCATCGCCGCCGCTGCAACCGCGTGGCTTCCCCAGGCGTTCAGCACCGTTGTATAGACAAGGATAGCCGCGCACATTCCCGCCACTGGCGCCGCCAGGCGCAGGTGCAGGTCGCTCCAGTGCGCGAAGAGCGTCGATGCCATCGCGCCATAGTTTCCAAACAGGTGCGGATAGTTCGCGCCCAGCCCAATCCCCACCTGCACCTCTGCCTTGAAGGGAAAGGCGTGCTGCAGGAACGTCATCCGCGAATAGCCGAGATAGAGAATCAGCGAGTCCCAGTAGGTTTCCGGAAAAAACGCCGCGTGCCAGAAGATCGCCGCCGTGATCAGGGCCGCGATGCCGACGGCGGCGCACCAGAAGGCGAGGTCCAGCCTCCCCATTCCCGCCAGTGGCGGCATCGGGCAATCGCATGGAACATCAACCGCCCGTCCCGCGATGATCGGGCTGTCGAAGAGTTCCCGCCGCCACCGCGCCGCCGCCCACGCCCCGCCTAGCAGCGCCGCCCACAGCAGCCACGCCGCCACGGGATAGAGCAGCCCCGCCATCGTCAGCAGTTCGAAGGCAATTCCCGACAACCCGAATCCGATGGGAAACGCCAGTGCATATCGCGATAGCCCGCCGAGCCGCAGGCGGAAGATCCTCAGCGTCAGCAGCCCGAATGCCTGCGTCATGGCGAGCACCATCAGCGCCTGCGCGACTTCAAGCGGCGGCGTGTTCGCCAGCGAGAATGTATATCTGCCAAACAGCGCCGAGAACACGCCGAGCGGCTGGACCGCGTTGTGGACCAACTGGAAGTTCGTGCGCAGGAAATAGGCAAAGATCAGCCATGCCCACCCAAGGACCGCCGCCGCGGCGACGACCTTCGCGGTCAGCACAAGGCGACCCTTTGCGACCTCGCTCATTGGCGCGGAGATTCCTGGTCGCCCGGGGGGTTCTGGGGGAGCGGCACGCCAAGACGCCGGGCGCGCTCCTCCGGCGTTTCCGCCGGGCCAAGCGGCGATGGAAGCCACTCCTCATCGGCGCCGGGGGCGGCGGCGTGCTCCGTATAGACGGCGGGCGCCGCCTCGGGAGCGGCATACGCCAGCGGCGCGGGGGCATACGCCTCTGGCGGCGGCGGGGGAGCGGCGGGCGCCACGGGCTCCGGCGGACCAAACTCCCACGGAGTCTCCAGGTCGGGCACCGGCGCGCCGCGCGTCGCGCCATAGACAGGAAACCCGACCGGCGCGATCCATGTCGTCCCGGTCGATGGTGACTCGCGATTTGTGGCGTCGCTCATGTTCTGCTGGGTCCATCCTGTTTCTATTGCCGCCGTCGGTGCCCGCGGTTGCTGGTGGCGTGGCCGACAGCGGCATTCCAGTGCAGCGCGACGGCCAAAGGCAACGGAGAAGGGACCAGCGTGTCCATGCCGGACTTCGATCTTACCCAGATCATCATCGGGTTCCTCTCAACCGGTTTGTTGGTCGGCCTCATGGTGGCCGGGGTCCTCTCGCTCGCGTTTCGGCCCGAACTGATCCATGCCTACACTCGCCCGCGCGCCATTGCGGCATGGTCCGCCACGGCGGGAGTATCGTTCCTGGCAATCGCGCTGCTGCTGGCCGATGCGCTTTCCTCGGGGGAACGCTGGCATGCCTTCACGGGGCTATCCGCTGGCATTGTGATAACCCTCGTCGTCGCGCTTTGCTGCTGGGGCCTTGCGATGCAGCGCAACGCACGGCTCCACCGCCCCTGGGGACCCAGCGAGTCGCGCGGCGTGACGCTGTTCTCGATCGGCGCCATTGCGTGGTCCATTGGCTCGATGGTCGTCCTCGCCCAACTGGTACCGCTGGAGATTCCCGAGAACAGCTTCCTTCAGGACGTGACGCCAGAGAACCCGCTCTTCTTCGCTGGCGTCTTTGCCTTCGCGATGGTCGCGGCGGTGCTGGAGGAAATTATCTATCGTGGCGCGCTGGTGGGCCTGCTGGAGAAAACGCCCCTCCGGGATGGAGGGGCGATTCTCGTCGCGGCGTTCCTGTTTGCGCTGGCCCACGGCGGCTATACCACGTCGTTCGGGCCCAAGGAGGTTCAGATCGTCGGCCTCGGCGTCATCCTTGGCTACGCCAGGCTGCGATACGGCCTATCGGCGGCGGTCATCGTGCATCTGGCCAACAACTTCTTCGCAATGACGCTGACCCTGTTTCAGTTGGAGATCCCCGGCGTTCAGTAAAAGTTCCGGTCGCGGTTGAGCTGCACGCGATAGCGCTCGCGGGCGCCCTCCTCCAGGTACAGCCGCCTGACCCACGGGCGGTATCCCGGGCGGCGGGCCTCGACGTCATAGGCGCCCGGCGGCAGTTCCACCGTCAGCGGCGAGCTTCCCTGATACTGCCCGTTCACGAACACATCCGCGTTGGACGGCGCCGTCGAGACGGAGATGGACCCCAAGTAGATCGGCCTCGGCCCCACAATCACCGGCGGGCGTGGCCCCGGATAGACGACCACCGGCGGGGGGGGAGGAGCAAAGACGGCGGGGCGGACATAGACCTGGGCGAAGGCTTCTCCCCAGCGCGGCGGGGGCGGGGCCGCCTCCACATACACCGGCCCCGGATAGACGGGGCGCGAAGGGCCGCCGACCTCGATCTTCAGCGAGCCACTGCTGCCGCGTCCGCGGCGCGAGGAGTTGAAGACCACTTCCAGGCTCGCCTGCAGCGTCGTTTGGATTTCGCTGTAGCCGCCCACGCAGATCGGGAACGGATCGCGGCTGGTGGCGCGATAGAACTGGGGCGGGGGAGACCAATGGGCGCGCTCGGCGGCAACCGCCACCACGCGGATGGTGTCCCATCCCTCCGACGTCGCCAACAGGCTATAGGCCGGAGACGGCAACTGCTTGATCTGGTGCGCATAGACGAAGTTGTCGCGGTCGAAGTAGTTGGGGAGCAACTGGCGCGTTACGCCGCGGCTGTCGGTGCTATACACGAAAAGAAAGGCATCCTGGTTGGCGCGGGCGTTGATCGCCACTTGAGCGCCCAGCTCGTACACCGCGCGGTCCGTGCTCAGCGTAACCACCGTCTGGCCATACCATTCCGGCGGGGGGGCCACGATGATCTGGGGCGCGGGGGGCGCATAGATCGGCGGCGCGACCGGTGGCGGCGCGGGCTGGACGTACACCGGCTGCTGCTGATAGGGCGGCTGGTAGCTCGGCGGCTGCTGATAGACCGGAGGCGGCGGGGGAGCCACTTCGATCTTCTGCCCCTTCTGGGCGGGGAGGGAAAGCGGGCTGGCCACGAGGGCCAGCAGCAGCGTCAGGATGGTGAGTAATCGCATGGTGTGTCGCTCCGTGGGGGGCGTATCGCCCCGAATTCGAAGATCAAAGACTGTGCCCGGGCCATGAATGTTTGCCGATTTCCATTGTCAGGCCACGGCTGCTGACCCTTCCCTCCCCCCATGAGCACCGTCCTCATGTATCACTATGTCGGCTCGCCGCAATCATCTGGCGATCCGCACGCCGCGCTCTGGGTTCCGCGGGAAGAATTTGCCGGTCAACTGGCCACCCTGCGCGCGATGAAGATCAGGACGCTCTCTCCCGAGGAGTATGGCGCCGGGCTTTCCGCGGGCACTCTCGGTCGATCCGTGTGGCTTACATTCGACGACGGCCAGATCGACAACTACTCTGTCGCGCTTCCCCTGCTGGCCGAGGCTGGACTGCGCGCCACCTTTTTCATCATCGCCGCGCGCTCCCTCGGTGGCGATGCCAATTACGTTTCCGTTTCGCAGATGAAGGAGATGATTTCCGCAGGGATGAGCATCGGCTCCCACACGGTGACGCACCCGCGCCTCGCCCGGCTCGACGACGCCGCGCTGCGTGAGGAGATTGTCGGCTCGCGCAAGCGGCTGGAGGACGCGCTCGGCATCGCCATCACCAGTTTCTGCTATCCCTATGGCAATCTGGACGACCGCGTTGTCGCGATGGTGGAGGAGGCGGGCTACGCGCTCGCCACCTCGACGGTGCGCGACAACCGCAACACCCCCGCCGATCGTTTCCGCCTGCGTCGCGCCATGGTCCAGCCGGGGCGAACGGGGCTGCGGTTCCGCTATCTCTTCAGCACCCTCTATCACCTGGTCCACGCGCGCAAGAACCGCAACCGCTGGCGCAAGAGCGCCGCGCGCTGACGATGCGCATCCTGCACACCAACATGCTGCGCGGGTGGGGCGGCCAGTCCAACCGCATCCTCACGGAGGCCCTCGGCGCCCACCGCGCGGGACATCAGGTGGCCTTTGCGATTCCCGATGGATCGGTCCTCTCCGCCAAGGCCGCTGCCGCGGGGATGACGGTGTGGGAGGGCTTTCGCTTCAAGCCGCCGGCGCAAGTGTGGCGTTTCCTTCCCGACCTGATTCGCCTCAGGCGGCACCTTGCCGATTGGAAGCCCGACCTGATCCACGTCCACGGCAGCCAGGACACTTGGCTGGTGGCGGTGGCGCGCGCGCTTGCTCCCGCGGGATTCCCGCCCGTGATTCGCACGAAGCACAACATCTTCGAGTGGCAGACCCACGCCGCCAACAAATGGCTCTATCTCCAGTGCGATGCGTATGTCTCCATCAGCAGCTATATAGATAGACAAATAGATATCTATCCGGGCATCGGCAAGAAGCCTCGCGCCCTTGTCTACTCGGTCCCCGATCTTTCCGCCATCGATGCGGCGAAAGAGTCCATCCGCCGCACGTTTCCCCAAGTCGCGCCCGGGGCCTTCCTTTGGGGGAGCACCGGGCGCCTGCGCAGCGAGAAGGGCTTCGACGTGCTGCTGGAGGCCGTCGCGCTTCTGCGCCAGAACGCCGCCACGCCGCCGTTCCACCTACTGATCGCGGGCGACGGCAGCGACCGGGAGAGTCTGGCGGCCAAGGGCCAGTCGCTCGGAATCGGCCCGGAAACACTCACCTTTCTCGGATTCCGCAAGGACGTCCCCGCGGTCCTCCGCTCGCTGGATGGCTATGTACTCGCCTCGCGGGCCGAGGGCCTCGGCACCGCGATTCTGGAGGCCCTCGCCGTCGGCCTCCCCGTGGTCGCCACGCGCGTCGGCGGCATTCCCGATTCCGTGCGGCACGAGGAGACTGGCCTCCTGGTGGAGAGCGAAAACCCGCGCTCCATCGCCGATGGAATGCGTCGCATCATGCAGGACGCGCCACTGCGCAGCAGGCTCGGCCAGGCGGCGCATCGACTCATCCGCGAGGAGTTCGCCGAACCGCGGCTCGTGGAGAAGACCCTCGCCTTCTATGCGGAAGTGCTGGAGCGCCACCGTGGGTGATACGATGCGGTCTCTCGGCGAGCAGGGCCTCCTCGCCCGCCTTGCGCCGCTGCTGCACGCGCATACCCAAGGCCTCCCGCTCGGGACCGGCGACGACGCCGCCATCACCGAGGGCACGGGCTCGCCGCGGCTCGTGTGGACCATTGACACGATGGTGGAGTCTACGCATTTCCGCTGGTGGAATCATCCCCTCTGCACGCCCCACGCCATCGGTTGGAAGCTGGCGCAGACCAACCTGAGCGACCTCGCCAGCAAGGGCGCCGATCCCCTTTTTGCCCTGCTTTCCGTTGGGATTCCCGGCAGCGTCATGGCCGATGCCGCATCGGATTTTGTGGCCGGCGTTGCCGATGCGATCTCCGCCGCGGGTGCTCGGCTCATCGGCGGGGACACCGTCGCCTCGCCAGTGTGGACGGCTACGCTGGCGCTCGTCGGCGCGCTTCCCGATGGACGAGCCATCGCCGCGCGATCCAACGCGCGGCCCGGCATGTCGGTCTTCGTCACGGGGCATCCGGGAGAGAGCGGCGCCGGCCTCGAAATCCTCGAAGGCCGCCTGGCCATTGCCGACGCTGCGCTTGCCGATCACTTCGTCGCGCGCCACCTCCGGCCTGTCGCGCGACTCGATGCAGGTCGATTTTTGGTGGAGCAATTCCGCGACATCGCCATGCTCGACCTCTCCGACGGCATCGCCATCGACGCGCAACGCATCGCGGAGGCCAGCGGCGTCTGCGTCCTGATCGAGGAGTCGCTGCTCCCCAAGGACAGCCCCGCGGAGCCCTATGTGTTGACGGGCGGCGAGTCCTACGAATTGCTGTTCTGTGTCGAGTCCACCGGGGATGAACTGCCTCGGCAGATTCCCGGCATCCGCCGCATCGGGCACGTGGAGGCTGGCTCCGGCGCGTGGCTGATGAAGGCCGACGGCGGGCGCGTTCCCCTCGGCGGCGGGTTTCGGCACTTTCAATGAGCGAGGCACCAATGGGCGACAACGACCTGATCCACGAGGAGCTGGACGTCCTCCAGTCCGACATCGACGACGAGTCGCCCCAGGTCCTCGGCGTGCTAATCGAGCGCCTGCTCGCGGAAGGCGCCCTCGATGCCCACCTAACCTCGCTGCACATGAAGCGCAACCGCCCGGGGCTCCGCGTGGAAGTCCTATGCCACCCCACGGACCGCGAGCGGTTCATCCGGCTGCTGCTGGCGGAGACCAGCACTTTGGGCGTGAAGGCGCGCCGCGTGGAACGCTACTCGCTGCCGCGCCGCTTCGAGGAGATTCAGGTCCGCGGCAAGCCGATTCGCATCAAGGTGGCGCTGCTGGATGGCGCCCCCCTTCGCGCGGTTCCCGAGTTCAGCGAATGTCAGGCACTGGCGGAGTCGCTGAGGCTCCCCGTGCGCCAGGTTCTGGACGAGGCCCGGGCCGAATGCGCCGCATGGATCGCACGGCAACGGACGTCCTGACGCGCGTTTTGCCTTCCCCCAGCGCCGTTGCCCGCTCACTGTGCGCCATCGCCCACACGAAAGGCCCCGACTTGCGCGCCCCCCGCTACTCCCCAGAAACGCTGCCGGGGTTCATCGTCGTCGAGGGACTCGACGGCGCCGGAACCAGCACCCAGTCTGAACTCCTGCGCAAGCGCCTGCGCCGCGAGGGCTACAATGCGGAGCTTTCCGCCGAGCCCACCAACGGCCCCGTCGGCACACTCGTCCGCCAGATCATGCGCGGGCGTCTCAACATCTCCGCCGACCGCCTCGTCACCGAGCGCCAACTAGCCCACCTCTTCGCCGCCGACCGGCACGATCACCTCTACAACGACGTGGATGGCATCGCGGGGCTTTCGGCCCGCGGCATCGTGGCGATTTCCACGCGCTACTTCTTCTCGTCCTACGCCTACAACGGACGCACGATGCAGGCATTCGACCTTGTCGAGCGCCTCAACGCCGACTTCCCGCTTCCGCAAGCCGTGGTCTATCTGCGCGTTCCCGTTGAAGTGTCGCTGGCCCGGCTCAACAAGCGCGACGTGCGGGAGTTCTACGAGCACGAGGATGAACTGCGTCGCGTCGATGCCGCGTTCGGCTCGCTCTTCGGCGCCATCCGCGACCGCGTTGTGGAAGTCGAGTCGGTGGGCGACGCCACGGAAGTATCCGACCGCATCGCAGAGGGCGTTCTCGCCATCCTGCGCAAGTGACTACTGGCGCGGGGCGTCGGTCGCCGTATGATGGCCTTGCCTCATCTGGCGTTTGTACGTTTCCACGCGATCCTGAAAGGCTATCGACTCGTCGCCGGGATACTCGTTTTTGTTCCACGGAAACGCCTCGAAAACGCGGAAGTCCCCTCCCGATGTGAGCCCGATGATCGTCATCCCGTCTTCGGTAAAGGCCGCGCCGATGGGAGCATTCTCCGAATCGTCCTGCGCGAGGATGAGTGCTTCGCGGCCAGTGGGAACGTCCCAAACGCGCAGGGTGCTGTCCCGCCCGACCGAGACAATGCGATCGTCGCTGGGGCCGAAATCGATCGACAATACCGTGCGGCGATGCCCGTCCATGCGAGAGAGCAATGCGCCGGTCGTCGAGTCGAAGACGCCGATGCTGTTGCCGCCGCCGCCCGATGCCACCTTGGTTCCATCGTGGGAATACGCGACACAGATTCCCATGCCCGTGATCGTGTCCAGGGTCAGGCGGCGCTCCCGCGTCGCCACGTCCCAGACGGCGGCCTTGCCGTTGAGGTAGCCCACAAGAAGCGACTTCGAATCGGGGCTGAACGTCAGGTCGTTGGGGAGGAAGCGAAAACGATCCTCGCGGATTTCGCCCTTCGTATCGACAACCAGCTCGCCGATCTTTGTCCAATCCGTCGTGTTCCAAAGGCCGATCCGATCCGTCAATTCCGCCGTGGCCAGGATATTGCCGTCGGGGCTAAAGGCCGTATCGATCAAATTGTTCGTGGCAAGGCTTGCGAGCACGGAGCCATCGGCCACGCGGACCACTTTCGCAAGGAGCGTGGACTCGTCGATCTCCACTCGCAGGGTGCTGTCCGGGCTGAAGCGCTGGTAGCGGCCAATCGCCAGGAATGTCCGGTCGCGCCACGTTGCAAGGGTCACTCCGCCGGGCACCGACCAGCGCTGTTCGCGGCGAGCCCAGATGCGATCCCTCAGGTCGGGAACGCCATACGCGCGCACTCGGTCGCGCGTTCCCATGATTTCATCGGGCGCGACATCCGTCCTTAGGGGAACGCGCCCGGTTACCACCTGAAGGGCAATCCGGCGAACCTCCTTGATCGAGGTCGTCAGGATGTGGCGACCATCCGCCGTGAAGCTGCCATGGAAGCCCGGCTCGCCGGCCTGCACTTGACCCAGCGGGATCGGATCCCCCTCGCCCGGGTTCGCATCCCACAGGCGCCTCATCCCCAGATCGTCCGACGTGAGGATCATTCGCCCATCGGGGCTATAGGTCAGATCGTGCAGGAACGCCCCCGGATTCTCGAAATCGGATTTCAGGGTGCCCGTCGCGGCGTCGAAAAGTCGAACTTTCCGATCCGTAGCTGCCGTCGCGATCGTCAGGCCATCGGGCGAGAACGATCCCGCCAGCACGTTCTCCGTGTGGCCCTCCAGCTCCAGCACCTTCTCCCACGTTGCCGTGTCGTAAACCACCGCCATACTTCCCAGCGCCGTGACCAGCAGCCGCGAATCGTCGGGGCTGAAATCCACGTCATAGGCGCCATTGGTGAACCCCCGGATGATGTGCACGGATTCTCCGCCGGGGATCGACCATATCCGGACGGTTCCATCGATGCACGCCGACGCGAGCTGCGCCCCGTCGCGATTGAAGCTCAACCCGCGAACAATCGATGAATGCCCGGTCAGCGTCTTGACGACCTGGCCCGTCGCCGCATCCAGCAGGTAGATCCTCTGGTCAAAGGACCCCGCCGCGATCAGCGCGCCATCGGGGGTGAACTCCGAAGTCCACACGTTGTGCCCCGCAATCGCCGCCCTCCAGATCACTGTCCCCGCGTCGGCATCCACCAGCACCACTTCCTTGTCGCCCGATATGCAGTAGGTCTCTCCATCCGGAGACGACTTCGCATCGAAGTGGCGTGTGCTCACGCGCATCAGCAGGTCGTCGGGAAACACGCGCTGCAACAGGTTGCCCCACTCCCAGCGGCGAAAGGCCACCGGAGACTTTTCGGCGAGTAGTTCCCAGGCCTTCTCGAAGCGCCCCTCGCCGATGGCCACCTCGGCCAAGCCGATGCCAGAGTAGTATTGCTCCTCCTCTGCCGCCAGTTTTGCCGCCTCGGCGATCACGCGCTGGGCCACGGCCTCCGCACTGGCCATCTCCGCCCGGCCGCGCGCCTCCTCCGCCAGATTGCGCTGAATTTCCAGACGCTCGCCGGCGCGCTTCTGCTCGATGGAGTATGACAGCGCGCCCAGCAGCAGCGCCACGCTCAGCACCGCCGCGCCCGCGATGGCCAGGCGGCGCTGGCCTCGGTCGCGCGCAACTTTCGCCTCTGCGCGCGCGATCCGATCAAGCAGCGCCCCATCGCCCAGCGGAACCGCCATCACCCGCGACAGCCTCAGGTCGCCCTCGGCGATGGCGGCCTCCGCATAATGCCGCAGCGCCCGCTCCCTCAGCCCCTTCACCGCGGGATTGCGCGGCCACAGCAGGCCGGCCTTCTGCAACTCCGCCAGCCAACCCGAGAGCACATTGTACCGCGTGGTGACGTCGCCCTCCAGCTTGCCCGCCTCCCACACGACCAGCTTCGACGCGATCTCCCTCGTCACCATCTCCGACTGCCGCCGCGCAGAGGCGCCCGTCAGGTAGTCGCCCAGACGGTCGATCATCACCTGAACGGATTCTGGCCGATCCCCCGGCACCACTTGCAGCGCCCATAGGCACAACTCCGCCAACTCGTCCGGGATGGCCCGCTCGGGCGACCGCTTGCGTGGGTCCTCCACCACGCCCTCCTTCGCGCGCGCGATTGCCGAGGCCGAATCCATCGCCTTGTGCGGATAGGACCCCGTCAGCAGGCAGTAAAGCGTTCCGCCCAGCAGGTACACGTCGGTTCGCGCCGTCACCCCCGTCGCCAGGGGGAGCGTCTGCTCCGGCGCCATCATCGAGGGTGTTCCCGCGGGGCTCGCCGCCGTCTCCGGCGTTGGGATCGAGATGCGGCGCTGGATCGGATTCTCGTCGGAGGAGCCGCCGCTCCTCACGCGAATCGCCAACCCCCAGTCCATCAGCATCACCTCGCCGAACTGGCCCAGCATCACCTGGGAAGGTTTTAAGTCGCGGTGGACGATTCCCTTGGAATGCGCAAACGCCACTGCCTGCATCATGTCGATCAGGATCGGCAGATGCTTGGCCAGATGCTCGTCCTCGCTCAGCACGTCGAAGTCCGAATGCAGCTCTTCGCTCCACGGCCGCCCGCGAACCATCTTCATCGCCAGCAGCGGATGCCCGTCCAGATCCGCCCCCAGGTCGTACACCGGCACGATGTTCGGATGCTCCAACTGGGCGGTGATCATCGCCTCCTGCTGGAACTGATAGTCCATCGCCGCCGTTCGCCGCTCGTTGCTCAGCAGGCGGCGATAGTGGGCGAACTGGATGCGCTTCACCGCGACGATGCGTTCCAGAGAAATCTGCAGCGCCTCCCACACCTCGCCAAAGCCGCCCTCCCCCACGATGCGGCGCAGGATGAATCCCGGCTTCAGGGCCGTCTTGTCGGCGTCGCCCAGATCGCGCTCCAGCGCGAAGGTCATTGTGGACTTTTCCGGCAGCCGCGCCAGCGTCTCCCCCTCCGCCACGTCGGTCGTCATGGATATCCTACGGGCAAAGGTCGCATCGGGGTCTGGCGGGAAACTGACCGCCTGCCCGTCGTCGTCCTCCATCGGATCGCCAACCATCGTTGAATCCCGTCGCCTGGTGGATAGCCCCGTCAACTGCCGCGCCCGCATCAATCCTCGGGCGCCCGACCGCCCACAACCGAGTTCGCCCACTTGGGGCACAGTGCCCCCTGATCGTTTCGCATCGATAAGGGCTCTTATCCCACAGGGAAGGCAAGTAACTTCCTTACCACTCTTTCGCGCCGTGGTCAAAAGCGCTTGCAACGCCCCGGCCCCACCCGCCTGTCATCTTGGGTATATGGCCCGGTCCGTCGGCATCCTCTCCTTCTTTCCCGCATTCAACCCTCCGCGGTCGGGTGGCGAGCTGCGCCTCCGCCACATCGCCCTCGGGCTGGCGCGGCGCGGCTACGATGTCCAGATGGCCGCCCCCACCTATGGCGACGCCGCAGAGGAAACCGTCGAGCACCACCCGAACTTCCACGAGCGCCGCTTTCCCCGCACCCACGACTACAACAAGGCTCACCACCTGCTTGATCGGTTTGCCGGCTTCAAGGAATGCAGCGGACTTGTCTGCTCCCTCGTGGCGCGGCGTCACCGGGCCCTCCGCGCGGAGGCCGAGCGCGTCGCGCGCCACTCCGACATCCTCACCCATGAAAGCCCCTTCCTCGCCCCCCTCGCGCCCCGGCCCGCCCGCCGGGGGCAGCTTTTCGTTTACAACTCCTACAACGTGGAAGCCCGCATGGCGCGGGACATGTTTGGCGCCGGCCTCGCCGGACGCCTCGCCACGCGCCGCATCCGCTCGCTGGAGGGCGCCCTCCTTCGCGAGAGCCACATCGTCCTCGCCTGCGGACAGGAGGATGCCGACTTCTTCGTCTCCGACTACCGCATCGACGCCAGCAAGATCGTCGTCGTTCCCAACGGCGTCGATGTGCAGGCCATCGCTCCGCCCGCCACCGATGCGGATCGCGCCGCCGCGCGGGAGGTCCTCGGCCTATCCCGCTCCCGCCCCGCCTGCTTCTTCATCGGCAGCTATCACCCGCCCAATCTGGAGGCCGTGGAGATCATCGTCGCGCGACTCGCCCCCGCGTTCCCGGGAGTGGACTTTCTCATTGCCGGAAAGGCTTGTCAGGCCTCTGCCGAGCGCGCGATTCCCGCCAACGTGCGCCTGCTTGGGCTCATCGACGAGGAAACCAAGTCGGCGCTTCTCCACGGCACTGACCTCGCCCTGAACCCGATGGTCAGCGGCAGCGGCACCAACCTCAAGATGCTGGAGTACCTCGCCGCCGGGCTCCCCGTGCTGACCACTCCCCACGGCGCGCGGGGCCTTGCGCTGGAGCACCGCCGCACCGCCGCCATCGTCCCCATCGCCGAGTGGCCCGCCGCCATCGACGCCCTGCTTTCCGACGCGCCGCAGCGCCGCATTCTCGCCGAGGAAGGCCGCGCCCACGCCGTGGCGCGCTTCTCCTGGAAGGCCATCGCGGAAACCGTCGCCGACCTCTACACACTCAAGAGCGGGCGCCGCATCGTCATCCTCAACGACTATCCCGTCTCTCCCGTCGAGGCCGGTGGCCAAGTCCGTATAGACGCCGTTGCCCGCCATCTCTCCGACGCCGGACTCGGCGTCACGGTGCTCACGCTCTCCACCGCCAAGGCCGCGCGCCGCGTCTCCCACGGGCCACGTTTCGAGGAGCTGAACATCCCCCGCTCAGGCGCCCAGCGATTCGCCGACGGCGTTCTCCACCAGTTGATGCGTCTCCCCCTTGATGATGCGTCCGCCCTTGTTTTTGCAAACGCATTATGCCATTCGTATAGACGCACTATCCGCCGAGAGATCGCCACCGCTTCCTCGGTCATGCTCTCCCATCCCTATCTGGAACCCCTCACCCGTCGGCTCCGCGGACTCCCCCTTTTCTACGATTCCCATAACACGGAAAACGCCCTCAAGGAAGCTCTCCTTGAGGATGGAATCCTTGCCCGCCGCATCGTCGCCATCGTCGCCAACGCGGAACGCCGCGCTACCCGCCGCGCCCGCGCCATCTTCTGCGTGTCGGAGGAAAACCGCCGTGACCTCCTCCGCCTGGAGCCGTCGATGGAGGACCGCGCGCTCCTCTGCCCCAACGGCGTGGACACCGCCGCCATCGCCGCGCTCGACCCCCCGGCAAAGCTCGCCCTGCGCCGCAAGGCCGGCATGTCGCGGGAAATCGTCGCTATCTTCGTCGGCTCCCAGTACCTCCCCAACGTCGCCGCCGCGCGCCTCATCATCGACGAGTTGGCACCCGAGTTCCCCCGCGTCCTCTTCGCCATCGTCGGCTCCGTCTGCCAGCGCCTCGGGTCCGACCTCCCGGAGAATGTCCTCGCGTTTGGCGCAGTCCCCGCCTCGGTGAAGCGCGACCTGCTCCAACTCTCCGACATCGCCCTGAACCCCGTGGAAACCGGCAGCGGCAGCAGCCTCAAGCTCTTCGAATATCTCGCCGCCGGACTCCCCACGATCACCACCCACACCGGAGCCCGCGGCCTCCCCCACGGCGCCCACGGCGGCCTCGCCGTCGTCGAGGCCGACGGCTTCGCCTTCGCCCTCCGTCAACTCCTCCGCGACCGCCACCGCCGCGCCGCCCTCTCCGCCGCCGCCCGCGCTGCCGCGGAAATGCACTGCGACTGGAAGACAACCCTCGCGCCAATGGTCGAGACCCTCACCCGCGACGGCGAATAGCCCTCGCCAGAAAGCGGGGAACATCGGCCGAGCTGCCAAAGTCTCATTGGCAAAGGTTCCCGTCCCCATGCCAAAGACCCGCGACTCAAAGGCCATCACCGTTGGAGTTTTCGCCGGTTGTCTGGCATGTATCCTTGCGGGTGCCCTCCTCAACCCTACGACTGGCGCGCGTCCTAACGCACCGACGATGGCCGCGCCCCCCTTCCGCTACTCTGCCCCTGACATTCCCCCTGCTCCGCCACCGATTCCTCCTCCCGAATCCCTCGCGCTTTCCCACGAGGCGATTCTCGCTTGGACCGAGCTTGCTGGCTCCCGCCTGTTTGCCACAGGACCAACTGGCGTGGGAGGGGTCACGCCCGATGAAGTCCTCGCCGTTGAGAGACTCCTTGCCGAACCCAATGCCGCCGAGATCTTCGCCGCCCTGCTCGATCTCGAATCCCCCGTGCCGCGTCTATACGCGCTCTGCGGACTCTACTTCACCGACACCGCCCGCTTCCTTGTGGGCGTTGATGAACTGAGCCAGAGCCAGCAGATGGTCAACCGCCAGCGGGGCTGCATGCGATACTCGGAAGCCGTGGCCGGGATTGTTCGCTCCTCCAAGGCGATCCGGCTGCGCGACCGTACGCAATCGATCCACGAGTGGTTCGCCGAGAACCCCACTGTCACCGGCGTGTACTACGACATCGCCGGCGGCTGCCTCCCCTCGGAACTCCGCGAGTGGACCAGACGATCCCAGAATCCAAGGCTCAATTACCTCCCCCTTTCCCGCCGTTCCCGCCCATTCCCAGTTCCCGATTCCCCGGCCCCCATTTTTTTCTCATTTTCGCTCTTGACCCGCCCCCCCTTGGGAGGGCCTTTCACCCGGCGCCGTGCGGGTGGCCTGATGGCTGGGTTGTCTGGGCGGC
>JBBQYG010000036.1:0-29207 GCA_038208905.1 Candidatus Sumerlaeia bacterium
TTTGGCATCGCCCAGAACGGCAAGTCCTTCCGCAACGAGATCACCCCCAAGAACTTCATCTTCCGCACGCGCGAGTTCGAGCAGATGGAGATGGAGTTTTTCTGCAAGCCCGGCGAGCTGTGCCGCGAGGGCGAGCGCAACGACATGGACTGGTTTGCCCACTGGATCGAGTACCGCCTCGCGTGGCACATCCGCTACGGGCTCAAGAAGGAGCACCTGCGCGTCCACTATCAGGCGGCCAACGAACTGGCCCACTATTCCAAGGCCTGCGGCGACATCGAGTTCCTCTTCCCCATCGGCTGGAACGAACTGGAGGGCGTCGCCAACCGCACCAACTACGACCTGAAGCAGCACATGGAGTTCAGCGGCAAGGACTTGCAGTATTTCGACCCGGAGCTGAACGCGCACTACATCCCCTATGTGATCGAGCCGGCCCTCGGCGTTGATCGCGCCTGCCTCGCGTTCCTGACCGACGCCTATACAGAGGAGCAGGTGAAGGAGGACAAGCGCGTGGTGCTGAAGCTCCACCGCGACCTGGCGCCGATCAAGTGCGCCGTGTTCCCGCTCCTCAAGAACCGGCCCGAGATCGTGGCGATGGCCAAGAACCTCTGCCGCGACCTGAAGCAGTCCTTCTATGCCGTGTATGACGACACGGCGGCGATCGGGAAGCTGTATAGACGCCAGGACGAAATCGGCACGCCGTTCTGCGTAACGGTGGACGTGGAGTCGCTGGAGGATCAGGCGGTGACGATCCGAGAGCGCGACTCGATGCAGCAGATCCGCCTTGGCGTGGACAAGGTGCGCGAGTACGTCGCCGACGAGCTCCGGAAGGCGCGCGGCTAACGTGGGGAAGACGGCGGCAATCATGGCGGTCATCCGGACGGCGTTCGCGCTGGCGGTTGCGGTATGGGCATTGGTCCCGGGCGTCGCGGCGGAGGAGGCGGAGAACGCCAACCTCAACCGCGACGCCAAGATCTCGCTCCTCCTTGAGCGTGGCGTCCTCGCGCAGGAGGGCCTTCGCCGCGCGATCCTCGCGGGCCGCAGTATCCAGGCGACGGTCGCGATCGATGCGAAGTCGCTGCTCGATCCCAACTCCGTTGCGGTGGAGTGGAACGGCCAGCCGATTCCGCACTTCGTCTACTACAAGCAGGCCGACTTCGCCATGATCTTCGCGCTCCCCGATTTTGATCGGATGGCGGAGCGCGAGGAGGGCGAGCTGACGATGACGGCGAAGCTCGTCGGCGCCGACGCCATCGCCGCTGGATGGCGCCTGCCAGTGACGATCTCTCGCGACGAGGCAACCAGCGCCGCGCTTGCGTTTCATAACCGCACAGGGCCCGCCACGACCATTCGCGGGGCCGACGGTCGCCCCGCCGCCGGCGCGTGGTTCTTTGGCCAGCGGCGCGCCGACCTGTTGGCGCTTGCCGACGCCGAGGGACGCGTCATCCTCGACGCGCCGTCGCGCAACACGCCGGGGCCCCACTATGCGTGGAATGCGGAGTCGTGGACGGCGGCCTTCGAGTCGATGACAAATCCCGACGTGACACTGGTCCCGCGCGAGGGAAACACGCGGGCGGGCTCGCTGGTGGCCGTCGATGTCGGCGGCCTTGCGGTGCAGCCGGTCGTGGTGCTCGTGGACAACAATCGCTATGTCGTGTCCGTGGGCAATTCCGCGAAGCTCGATCTTCGGTCGGACATGGAGACAGAACTGCTGATCCTGTCGCCCGACCACGCGCCGCTGCGCTACGTGGTGCCGCTCGCGGAATCAGAAGTCCGGGCAGTGTTTCCATAGCGTTTCTGCGTATATACAGCGCCGTCTTCACAGTAGCATGGGCATCCTGCCCATGCCCGCCAGCCACTGATTTTGGAAGGCTCTCCCGGATATCCCGACACCGGAGCGCCTTGCCGTGCCGGACCGCACCGAAGCCTGGCTGGAACAACATGGCTGGTCGTGCATGGGCAGGATGCCCATGCTACTTTTTCGCCGCGAATTCCTCGGCCACCGATAGAAAATCCGCGCGCATGCGCTCGAACCCGAAGTCGCGGATCACGTCCTCCCGCGCCTGATTCGCAAGGCGACGCGCTTGGTTCCAGTCGATATGCGGAAGAAATTCGCGCCAGGCATCGCGCTCCAGCAAGTAGCCGTTCTCCCCGTGGCGCAGTAGCTCTCCCGTGCCCCCGGCGGGAGCCGCAAGGCACGGGATGCCGCGCGCCATCGCTTCGAGCAGGACGGTGGGAATGCCTTCCGCGGTGCTCGGCGCCAGCAGTAAATCCAGCGACCGCAGCAGTGACCCCGGCTCCACGAATCCCGTGCAGATGGCGCCGCGCGATTCGGCCTCGCGCTCGAGGTCGGGAGGCAATTCGCCTGCAAATACCAGCGAACCCGGACGCCCGATTTCTTCCCACAGGTTCAGGAGGAAGCGGTGCCCCTTCTTCGGATGGCCTCGCCCCAGCAGGCCGAACACGGGCTTCTTGAGATTCGTGAGGAGCGGCTTCTCCCCGGGCGGAACCGGAATCCCGTTGTGGATCACGATGCCCTTTCGCGTACCCAGCGCCGCGTGGGAATTGCTGACCCACGTGGAAAATCGCGGCGACAGAATCACGCGGAGGAGGCCCTTGGCGCCGGCGAAGTCCGACTCGCACCGAATGCCGCCAATCAGCGGCGTCCCCCACGGCAGAGCCATCGCCGCCACCGCATGTGCCGTAACGCCATAGCAGAACACGACGCGGGCGTTTGCGGCGCGTATCGCGCGCGTTGCCGCGCCAAGGCGCGACCATTGCAGCGGGAATCCCATCGATTCCTCCAGCGCCATGTAGTGGAAGCCCGGCGTCGCGTCGCAGAGGCGTCGGATGTTTGTCTCCGCGCCGCCGCCGGACCGCCGCACGAGCAGATGCAGCGCGAGGGGGCGGTCACTTTCCATCGACGTGCCTGCGATGCCAGAGCTGGAAGCAGAGAAGCGCCCAGAGCTGCCGCTCGTAGTTTCCGCGCCCGCGCTCGTGATCGTCCAGGAGTTGGCGCACCGCGCGCGTGCTGAAGAAACCGTGGCGGCCAATCTCGGCGGGGGAGAGGCTGTCGTGCAGCAGCGACTTCAGCTTGCCGCGGAACCAATGCTTCAGCGGCACCGCAAAGCCGCGCTTGGGGCGCTCGACGAGATCCTCTGGCATGTGGCGGAGCAGGTAGCGGCGCAGCACGATCTTGCGCTGGTCGCCCATGATCTTCTCTTCGACGGGGAGGCGCTGTGCGAATTCCACGAGGCGATGATCCAGGAACGGCGCCCGCGCCTCCAGCGATGCGGCCATGGTGGCGCGGTCCACCTTGGTCAGGATGTCGTCGGGAAGGTAGTGCTGGAGATCCGTCAGGCCACCGCGCTCCGCCGGCGTCAGGTTCGGCCACCGCGCGGTAAGCTGGTGAATCGGGTGGCTTGCGAAGCCGCGCCGCGGCCTCAGATCGCGTGCCAGCAGTCGCCGCGACACCGGCGCGTTCCATCCGGCAAAAACGGCGGGATAGATCGCTGCCTCGTCGCGATAGCGCAGCCCGTTGCTCGCCGTTCTCAGCCGATAGTGCGGCGCCCGCGCACCGATGGCGGCAAGGCCGCGCCTCAGCGAAGCCGGCACGTGCCGCATCCGCCGGGCAACGGTCTCGGCCCACGTATAGCGGTCGTAGCCGAGGAACGCCTCGTCGCCGCCATCGCCGGAGAGCGCCACCGTCACGCGGCGGCGCGTCCACTCCGCCAGCAGGATCGTCGGAATCATCGAGGCGTCGGCAAAGGGCTCGTCGTAGATATCCGCAAGGCGGGGCACGATGGAGAGGAGGTCCTCCTCCTTCACCGTGTGGGCGTGGTGCGTCGTGCCCAGGTGCTTCGCCACGCGCGCGGCCCAGCGCGACTCGTCGTAGTCGGCGTCCTCGAAGCCGATCGTGAACGTCTCGATGGGGGCGGCGCCCGATTGCTTCAGCGCCAGCGCCACCGCCGTGGAGTCGATGCCGCCGCTCAGGAAGCACCCCAGCGGCACGTCGGAAAGCGTGCGAATGCGGACCGCGTCGATCAGCAGGCTCTCCATCTCGCCGTCCATGTCCTTCGGCGGGGGGGCGGACTGCTTCAGCGTATCGTCGGCGTTCCAATACGTGGTGATCGTGGCGGCGGGCGCGTCGTATTTCCATTCCAGCATCGCGCCCGGGGGCAGCTTGCGCGCCGCGCGATAGATCGTCGCGGGGGCGGGGATGTAGTTGAACAGCAGGTACTCGCGCACGGCGCGCTCGTCGATGGCGCGAGGGAACGCGGGATGCGGCAGGAGTGCCTTCAGTTCCGACGCAAACACCAGCAGGTCGCCCGCATGGTGATAGTGCAGGGGCTTCTCTCCCAGCCGGTCGCGATACAACAGCAGCCTGCGGCCCGCGATATCGTGAATCGCGATGGCAAACATGCCGTTGAGCATCGTCACGAAGGACGGCCCGAACTTCAGGAAGAGGTGGAGGATCGTCTCGGTGTCGCTGGTGGATTTCCAGCGAATATCGGGAAGGCGCCCGCGCAGCTCGCGGTGATTGTATATCTCGCCATTGAACACGATGACCGCGCGGCTCTCTCCGTCCGCCATCGGCTGGGCGCCATTGGTCGAGAGGTCGAGGATGCTAAGGCGGCGATGGCCAAGGGCCACATGCTCGTCGCGATACTCGCCGCGCGCGTCGGGTCCGCGATGGCGGAGGGCATCCACCATCGCGGCAAAGGCGTCGGGCGGGCACTCGCCCGGGCGCGTGATGCCCACGATGCCACACATGGAATTGTCCTGTCAGGTCGCGGCGGGAAGAAGCGGATTCACCAGGACCGTGTTCTCGATCAGGATCGGCTCTGGCGGCGCTTCGGGGTTGATGAAGCCGAAATAGTAGATCGGCACGTGCCCCACGCGGACGATGTCGCCGGGCCGGAGCGGGGTGTTCTCCTTCACGGGAACGCCGTTAATCGTGGTGCCGTTCTGGCTCCCCATGTCCTCGATATAGACGCCTTGCGGCGTTACCGAGATGCGCGCGTGGCGGCGGGAGACGCTCGTGTGGTTCAGCCCCAGATGGTTATCCGGCAGCCGCCCGATCAACAGGTTCGCCACCCTGAACGAGAGCAGCCTCGGCCCCGCGTCGGTGGACAGGGCGATCATAAACGTCTTCAATGTCGCTCCGGCCTTGTTGAGGCCGGCCTTTCCCGAATCGATCAGGGTGTCCTTGTTCTTCTCCGCTTCCACGGTCTCGGGCCCTCTCTCTTGAAAATCCGCAGAGAGTAACCAGCAGGCCCGCGGCGAGACGCAAGGGCTGCGCGGCGATTTTTTCTCACTCCGCGAATTTCAAGTTGACGTTGTTCCCTCCTCGCCCGCATTCCTCCCGACCAAGGTCACTTACGTCGACCGGTCACATCCTACGAGCGCGACCGAATGCTCCCTATGTTGATTCTCGGTCCGCTACGCCCTGCGGAGGGTTTTCATGACGAAGGAACTGCTGGACCGTTTTGAGGCGGGTCTTACCCGCCTGATTTCCGAACTCGAATCCGATCGCGTGAAGATCCGGCAGATGGAGACCGAGGCCGACAGCCTCCGCATCCACTGCGCCGACCGCGACCGTCTCGAAGCTCAGGTCGCCGAGCTGACGGCCCGCGTCGAGGAACTGAACAACCGCCCGGACGAAACCGTCCCCCTCCTCGCCGAGATCGAGCAGCTTCGCGCCGACCTCTCCGCTGCCCAGTCCGAGGCGGGCCGCGTCTCCGGCCTCCAGTTCGAACTCGAATCCTCCGATGGCCGCGCCAACGAGCTTCAGTCCTCGCTCGACAGCGCGATCTTCGAGCGCGACGCCGCCCGCAACGACCTGTTCAACGCCAACGACGCCGTCGCCCAGAAGGATCAGGCTGTGTCCTTCGTGGGAGCCGAGCGCGACGCCGCGTTCGCCCAGCTCGATTCCTCCCGCCTTCGCATTCAGGAGCTTCAGGACTGGAACAGCGAAGCGATCCGCGCCCGCGACCAGTTCCAGTACGAGGTTTCCGCTCTTCAGGGCCGCGTTTCCGGCCTCGAGGCCGCCAACTTCGAACTGCGTCAGCTTCAGGTCGCCACCAGCCAGGATGTCGAGGCTGCTCAGGCCGTCGGCACGGAGCTTCAGCGCGAGCGCGAGCGCGGGCTCGAGCTTGAGATTCGCATCGAGGAACTGATGGCCCAGCAGCAGGGCGCCGATTCCGCCGCACGCGATGCCGCGGACCTGCGCACCCGCCTTGAGGCAGCCATCGCCCGCGAGACCGCCACCAAGGACCGCCTCGACGCGCTTGTCCAGCGCATCGAATACACCGAGGCCCTTCTGGAGAACGTGGAGATGGCGGGCAATGGCCAATCCTGATGACGTTGTCCAGATCCAGGCCGGCGGTCACGAGATCCGCCTGAAGGCCACCGCAGAGGAGGTCCCGCACATCAAGCGGGCCGCCGCCAAGGTGACCGAGTCGATCCAGAAGATCCAGCAGGGGCTCGGCGGCGCCGCATCCCCCGCCAAGGTCGCCACCATGGCCGCGTTCCAGTTTGCGTTCGAGCTGTCGATGGCCGACGCGATGCTGGAGGACGCCGAACGCCTCCACGACGAAATCGCCGCCCAGCGCGGCGCCGTTGCCCGGCTGGAAAGCCTCCTCGCCCGCGTCGACGACGCACTCGCCTACTGACCTGCTCCGCAGGGCATGACGGAAAAGCAGAAGGGCGGCAGACCATCCAACGGTATGCCGCCCTTTCTGCTTTGCTCCAGCCGACGCCGTTACTTTGCGGCGGGGGGAAGGATGCGGATCTTGGTGGCGATGATGCCGGGCTCCAGCTCCGTCACGGAGTAGGAGTCGCCGAAGTACTTCTGGATCACTTCCGCCGAAGGAATAATCGCGGGATCGAACTCGCCGAACTGGGCGAGGGCTCCGATCTGGAGCATCGATTGGAGCTGCTTCATCGAGTGCCCGATGGCGGAGGCCGGCGAATAGCTGAACGCGCGCAGGTTGCCCTTGGGCACGTCGGCGAGAACCGCCTTCATCCCCGCCGTGTCGGCGAGCGACGAAACCGACTTGCCGTTCAGCGCGCGGATCGAATCGGCCAACTGCACTTCGTTGTTTGCGATCGCGAGGGCCTTGTTGTTGAAGGCGATCGCTATCTTGATCGGCGATTCGTCCGCGCCGAAGGACTTGCTGCGGATGACCGTCACGCCGTCGATTTCCTCCGTTGTGATCATCCCGGCCATCTCGGGCTTCTTGGTGATCCCCTCGATCAGCCTCTTGATCGTGGTGGATGCCTCGTCGCCGTTCTTGAAGCCAAGGAAGAAGGCCAGGCTGTTCTCCGTGGCCTGCTGCTCGGGGGTAAGCTGCTTGAGGATCTCGCCATCCAGGGGACGCTGAATCACGATGTGCTCGCCCGCGATGTTGCGGACAAGGCCGTTGATGAAGTCCACGCCAAGGTCCTGCTGCTGCTGCTGGATCTGCGCACTGGCCATCGCGCCGATCATCGGCTGCACTTCGTTCACGATCTTCAGGACCGCGTCGTAGAGCAGGCCTACGTCGAGCGAGAAGCTCGTCACGCTGAGAGAGTCCGCGGGCGCGAGGGCGACAAGGTTCAGCGGTGTCGTGCCAGACCCGCCGAGCGCCCCCATGATGCCGCGAAGTGCCTGGGGCGTGGTGACGGCGAAATCCGTGTCGACGTTCTCGGGGGAAGGCGTCAGTGAGAGGTACACCGCCTCGATATCATAAAGCCCCGTGTTCGGCAGCACACCCACCATGGCCGAGTCCATGCCCTCGGCTTCCATCGAGGACTTGATCAGGGCGCCGGTGTTCACGAAAACATTCGCCTGGCTGTCGGTGGAGGATGCCGTGCGCTTGGCCGCGTAGGTCTTCAAGTCGGGGCGCAGCGACAGCGTCGCCTCGGTGGCGCCGGACTTGATCCGGTTGATCACGGCCTTCTGGCCCTCGGTGTCGAGGTCGAAGGAGATGACGAAGTGCTTGTCGAGCGTGGCGTACTGCACAGTCATGGCCTTCTCGTCCAGGGCGTCTTTCTTGCCGACGACGCGATAGACGGTCACGCCAGAGGTCTCGTAGCTGTCCTTGGTCGGCTCGACGAACTTGAACGGATCGGCCTTCAGCTTCTCGTCAATCCACGCCTTTCCTTCCTCGTCCACCTCGATGATCGTCACGGCGGAAACTTCGTCGAGTCCGCCAGCGCCGATCGGCTGGATATAGACGCCAACGCCGCCCTTGAGGACCTTGACGATTTCCTCGAGCGAGGGGGCGCCCTTCTCGAGCGCTTCCTTCTCGGCCTCGGTGATCTTGTCGCCGATGAACTTGCGCAGGGCCGCCGTCGCCGGGTCGGCCCAGAGCTTGCCATAGGCGCTCTTGTCGATGCCATCGGCCAGCGCCGGATAGTCCACCGACCATGCGGCGGCCAGGGCGTTGTCGGGGATGATCGCGGGAAAGTCTGTCTTGGCGAGGCCCAGCGTGGACATCGTGGCCATCATGGCCGCCGCCGCGAGCAGGGTGCGGCCGGAACGCCGGAGGCACGGAAAAACCGTCATGGGGAATGCTCCTTCGATTTGGTAGTCATGGGTGGATTCGCGGGCCGGGGGTCCAGCTAGGGGCCCTCCGGCGGGCGAGCGGCGATCATCCTCGGTCAACGCGCGGGATGCTGGGTGAGGGGGAATCCGGCAGGCAATGGGTTTTCGGACTGTTGCCCCCTTCTCTCCTTATAGAGTGATCGTGGGGGCACTTGGGTTGGAAGAGTGGGCAAAAAAGGCGCCCGATCCCTTGACAATCCCTTACTGTCCGCCCATCGTTTGATTCCAATATCGTGTGATTTCAATTGAATGCAGAAAGCCCTCCTTGGATGCCCTCCGAAAGCGTATCGCCAGAAACGGTCCACAAGGCCGCCCAGCGCCTCCGCGCGCTGTCCGACGAAATTCGCATCCGCCTCCTGCTCCGGCTCCGTAAGGGCGAGGCCAACGTGGGCGCCCTCGTCGCCGAGTTCCGCATCGCCCAGGCCTCCATGTCCAAGCATCTGGCCATCCTCAAGGCCGTCGGCTACGTCCAGAACCGCCGCGAGGGGGCCCAATCGGTGTATGGCATCCGGGACGAAACGGTCTTCGACATCCTCAAGACCACCTTCGACGAAGTCCGTAACGACCACATTGCGCTGGCGAAGGCGATGGGGGGGGAGTGAGGCAGGGAACGGCGGTAAAAGCGGAAAAGGCGGAACAACGGCTGTCCGACACCGCGATACGATTGAGCCGAAGTTTTAAAATCCTGTATCCTCGCCGTTCCCGTCTTCGCCGCCTTTCCCTGCCGTTACATCGCCACCCTCACCCTCTCAATCCCGCTCGCTTCCCCCGTGTCGGGGTTGGCGCGGATGAGAACGGCGTTGAGGCTGACTTCGCGGGCGGGGGCGACTTCGAAGCGGCGGGGGCGTTGGGTGAGGAGGGCTTCGAGGATGACTTCCTTGTCGTCTCCGATGATGGAGTCATAGGGGCCCGTCATGCCGACGTCGGTTATGTAGGCGGTGCCATGGTGGAGCAGCCGTTCGTCGGCCGTGGGGACGTGGGTGTGGGTGCCCACAACGGCGGTGACGCGGCCATCGAGGTACCACCCCATCGCCATTTTTTCCGACGTGGTCTCTGCGTGAAAATCCAGAAGGATCAGGCGCGTGTGCTTGCCGATCTCGGCGAGGGCGGCCTCCACTCCGCGGAAGGGATCGTCGTAATGGGGGCCCATGAACGTGCGTCCACAGGCGTTGATCACGCCGATCACGGGGCCCGCCTCGCTGTGGTGCACCACCCACCCGCGCCCCGGGGCGCCGGGGGGATAGTTGAGTGGGCGCACCAGGCGCTCCTCGCGTTCGATGAAGTCATAGCTGGTCTTCTGGGCGTAGATGTGGTTCCCGCCCGTCAGCACATCGCACCCAGCCTTGAAGAGCTCGTGCCCGATCTCCTCCGTGACGCCCTTGCCACCCGCGGAGTTCTCGCAGTTCGCGATCACGATATCGACCGCGAGACGGGACTTAAGCTCCGGCAACAGGCGCCGGATGGCCTGTCGTCCGGGGTTTCCAAAAATGTCGCCGATAAACAGGATATTCATGCTCCAAGCGGGGCATAACGGAGTGGCGGGGGAAAGGCGATTCAACGGGGCGAGGCGAGAGAAGGGGACTTGCCAGAGGGGGTGCTTTGGGATACCCAGCCGCAGCCTGTCAGGTCGCCCGTCTGCGACACCCAGCCGCGGGAGAATAACCATGAACGAAGTCACCATTCGTTTGCATGTCGAGCCACTCGAAGAAGGCGGCTTTGTGGCCACCAGCCCCGACGTCCCCGGCTTGGTGGCGGAAGGACGATCAATCTCCGAAGCCGTCGCCATTGCTCAGGACTTGGCACGGAAGATCGTCGAGTCGTGTCTGGACCATGGTGATCCGGTGCCGGAGGCACTCCTCAACTTGGTCGATGCAACAGCCGGGATCGATCTGCTTGTGCCAGTCGCCGTTCGCTGATGGGGAGGTAGGCTGGATTCAAATATAGCGAGATTGCAAGGAAGCTGAAAGTGCTCGGCTATGCCTTTCACCGGTCGGGGGGCGGCAGCCACGAGGTCTGGCGTCATGTTTCATCCGGGCGAAAGATAGCGATCCCCCATCACTCGCGGGATATGCCCGATGGCACCCTCAGGACCGTACTGCGCGAAGCAGGCATCGCCCCTGACCAGTTTCTAGAGGCGTAGGCTCTGCCCTTCGCCACAATCTGCCCAGCCGTAAAACCCGGGTCTCCCAACCGCAGAGTCGCGATTCCATGGCCCTGCCCTTCGCGCGCATTTGCAAATATCCCTTCAATTTCAGACTATTCCACGTTCGTCTGGTGGCGCCACCCTTGCATTCCAAGCCCGAGGAGGAGGGGGGCTGTGGGAGGCTCCCATATCCACGGAGGGCGGTGCGCATGTTCAAACGGATGAACCTCGACGGCTTGCGCGGAGCCGCGACCTTGGCGGCCGCTGTTGGGGTGATGGCGACGGCGCATGGGCAGGATGCACGCCCGGAACTGCTCCGCGAGCACGAGCCGAGGGTTCACGAGATTATCAGGCAGCGCCAGGAGGAGGCGGCGAAGAAGGGCGGCGCCGCTCAGGCCCCGGCTTTTGCGACCGATCTGAACGCGACATCGCCCCGTGTGGGCAGGAAGTCCGCGGGTTGGGAGCCGGTGGGATTCAGCCCCGCCGATCTGTCGGAAGCCATCCGCGTGCTGGGTATTTCACGGTTGCGGATTGCGGAAGTTGATTCCACCGGCAAGCGGCTGGTGGTGCTGGAAAGGGGCCGCGCCCAGCGGCAGATCGGGCGCCTGATGGCGATGCTTGCGCCATGAGGCGGCGCTTTCCCGTGGACATCGTTGGCGCCCCACGAATACTGGTGCTCCCGCCTGCTGGGGGCGCTAACTTCCGCGCCGGGGCCCGGGTCCGGTCAGGGCCAGACTGCCGTGCCGGCCGGGAGGCCGAGTTGACTACCCGCCACACAGGGGATGGAGCCGCTTGATGATTGTTCGCCGATTCGACGCGAAGCGCCAGTGCCTGCGGGTGCTCGTTGCCTACATGGCCCTCTCGGCCGCCTTTGTCACGCCGTATGGCGCGGGAAGCCTGTTTGCGCAGGAAGAGGGCGAGAAGCCCGCCGAGCCCGCGGCTGCCTCTCCTGTTGCGATCCCCGGCTCCGCCGCCCCTGCACCGGCGGCGGCAGGCGGCGAAGCCCCCGCGCCTTCGGCGCTTGTCACCATCGCCATGAACGATGGCAGGATCGAGAGCGCCGCCGCCGTGCTTTCCAGCCAGGCGGGCGGGTCCGTCACCATCTTCGGCAAGGCCGCCAACACGCGCGTCACCGTGATTGCGGAGGACCAGCCCATCGACTCCGTCCTCAACAGCATCGCCAACCCCGGCGGCTTCGTTTGGTGGCGCGACGACAATGGCGACTATGGAATCGGCGACCGGGACTACTACGAGAAGAACATCCTGCCCGGCCGCGTGATCCAGAAGGTCTTCCTTCCCAAGAACATCAAGGCCAGCGAACTCGACAAGGCCATCAAGGGCATGATGACGCCCAACGTGGGTTCCAGCGTCGCCGACGACCGCACCAACAAGCTGATCGTCAACGACCTTCCCCAGGCGCTGGAGCGCATCGAGCGCTTCATCCGCGAGATCGACGTGCAGCTCGTGATCCGCGTCTTCTACATCCGCCACGCCGACGTGGAGGACATCGCCAAGAAGATCGAAAGCTACAAGTCGGGCCCCGGCACCATCGAGGTCGATACACGCACCCACCTGATCGTGGTGTCGGACCTGTTGGCGAACATCAAGAAGATGGAACTCCTGATCGACATCCTCGATGTCGGGCCGGAGATCGTCATCTATGACGTGAACAACATCGGTATCGAGGGCGAGGACCTGGAGGACCTGAAGGCGGTGATCGACAAGATCCGCACGAAGGACGACCGGCTCCTCTTCGAGGTGAACGAGAAGCAGGGAAGCTTCATCCTGGAGGACGTCCCCGAGGTCCACGAGCGCGTGGAGCAGCTCCTCGATGGACTCGATCAGCCCGTGAAGCAGGTGCTGATCCAGGGAGAAATCCTCTCCACCGCGTTCACTCGCAATTTCAACTTCGGCCTGACGCAGTTCCAGTGGTCCAGCGACCTGCTCGCCGCGCGGTCCCAGGGTGCCGTGGGCGCTGGCCAGTTTCCCAACGGGGGCACGACGACCGGCGGCACGGCCGCGCCGCCGAGCTATACGGACCTCGACCGCATCTTCCCGAACATCGGGCTCGCGGGCGACACGCTGACGGGGAACTACCTGTCCCAAACGGTGCTCTTCCAGTACCAGGCGGTCTTCAATGACTCCAGCACCCGGGTGCTGCTTCAGCCGCGCGTGCTGGTGAAGAACCAGCAGGAGTCGCGCATCTTCGTCGGTTCCGAGACGCCGTTCCTCACCACGTTCTTCGACGACACCACGAACAACACCTCCTCCAGCCGCCGCACCTCCACACAGTCCACGGTGACCTCGGGTCTTACCTTCGAGGTGACGCCCTCCATCACCAACAGCTACCTGATCGAACTCCAGCTCAGCATCGACAACGACGAGGCCAAGCCAGAGGACATCCCCGATGGCACGAGCACGACCCGCGTGGTTGGGCGAGACCGCCAGCAGGTGGAAACAACGCTGCAGATTCCCAGCGGCCAGTCGCGCATGATCGGTGGCCTGATCCGCAATTCCAACAGCGACGGCAGCAGCGGGCTTCCCTTCCTCGCTTCGCTTCCCTGGATCGGTTCGCTCTTCGGCGCCAAAACCAGCGCCAAGACGGCGACGAACTTGATGATCTTCATCACGCCCTCCATCGTGGAGGACGTCCTGCCGCGCGCCACCTCTGTGGACGGACGCCGCGGGCGGCTCGTCACCGACTACAAGCGCGTTCCCGGCGAGTTCGACCTCGGACTCGAGGACGCTCCCGCCACCGGCGAGGAGTCGCCGATTTCCGCGCCGTCCTCCGCGGAGGACCTGCTCTCGGGCGATGCCCGCGTCGAGCAGGAGCACATGGAGGCCTTCGAGGATAGCAAGCGGCGCCGCAATGAGGCCCTGACCGAAGGCGACACGGCGGGGAACTACACGCCCTCCATCGGCACCGGCAGCGCCACACTGAACTCCGCCGGAGCACCCGCCGCCGGTGGCACGGCGCCACCACGCGTTCCCCCGCCGCAGCCCAACACCGGGCAGCAGCCCGTTCCCGTGGAAGTCCCCCAGCGCACCGCACCGGGCGCCCCGCAGCCCCCCGCCGATGGCGGGGCGGCACCGGCGGAGACGACGTATAGGTAGGTAACGGCAGGGAAAGGCGGGAACAACGGGAGCGGCTTAACTGCATCGGGCTACCGCGATTTCGTTGTCACCGCTTTTCCCGCCTTTCCCGCTGTTTCCCTTTTCCCCTCCTATGATCATCCTCCACCTCAACACCGAATCGGGCTTTCGCGGCGGAGAGCGGCAGGTACTGCTCCTGGCGCAGGGGCTCGCGCGACGCGGGCATCGGCAGTTGGTGGCGTGCCTGGAGGGTGGCGAGTTGCAGGCGCGGCTGGCGCAGGAGGGCATCGCGACGGCGGGATTCCGCAAGTCGCGCCTGATGGGAATCCACAGCCCGATGCTGCGCGCGTGGGTGCGGCGCGTGGCGCGTGACTTCGGCCCAGAAATCGTTCACGCCCACACGGGGAACGCACACGCGCTGGCAGCGGGGGCAATCCGCGGGCGGCTGCCGCTGGTGGTTACGCGGCGCGTGGACTTCGAAGTGGGCGCGCGCTATCGGCTACCGGGTCAGCACTACATTGCCATCTCCAACGGAGTGCGCGAGGTGCTGGAGCGCGCCGGCGTCGCGCGCGACCGCATCGACGTGGTGTATAGCGGTATAGACACGGCCCGCGTGACGGGCGGCGATCGCGCCACACTGCGCAAGGCATGGCTGGGCGACGATGCCGGGCCGCTCGTGGGCTTCGTTGGCGCGCTGGTGGATCACAAGGCGCCGTGGATCCTGGCACAGGCGGCGGCGATGGTCAGGGCACGCTTCCCCGGCGCGCGCATCGTGTTGGTCGGCGATGGAGAGGAACGCGCGCGCATCGAATCCATCCGGGCGCTGCATCCGCATGCCATCGTCCTCGCCGGGTGGCGCGACGACGTGGCGGATTGCTATGCCGCGTTCGACCTCTTCGCGATGCCATCCAAGCTGGAGGGCCTCTGCACCTCCCTCGTCGATGCCCTTGCCGCGCGCGTTCCCTGCGTCGCCAGCGCCGTGGGCGGAATTCCCGACGTGGTGGTGGATGGCGAAACCGGAGTCCTGGTGCCGCCGGAGAATCCCCACGCACTGACCGACGCGCTCGCGAGCCTCTGGCAGGATGCGCCGCGCCGCGCCCGCTTTGCCGACGCCGGCCAACGCCGCGTGGCGGAGCACTTCACCGCCGATGCGATGGTGGAGGGGACGGAGAGGGTGTATCGGAAGGTGCTGGGCCTGGCGAAGTGACTACCGCAGCTTGATGAACTCATCGACGGTGAATCCAGCATCCTTGGGTATCCGCACGGCGAGCCCTCGCCCGATATCGGCAGACCGATGGGGTGGTATTGTCACTTTGACACCCTTGCCTGCATTGAACAGCACAACGTGGCTCCCTCGCTGATGATCAAACAGGAATCCGTGGGCCTCGAGAAATGCGATCAATTCTCTCGCAGAGACTTGGGGCATCCCACTCATGCGGGGTAGCCTATTGAAAGCTCTTCCACATGCACAATCTTGCCATCCTGCGGTATCGGCATTCCGTCAGCCTCGAGGCGCTCGAGGTGAAGCTGCAATGCCTCGCGACTCCCACTCTTGGCATCCTTGATCGTGGCGCCGTTGCTGAAACATCCCGACAGCGAAGGGACATAGGCGTAGTAACCGTGATCCTCGGGTTCCTTCTCGACGAGAATCTGAAACGAGTAGAATGTCACAGTCGGGATTCTTCCAGTTGGACGAGTACGATCAGATGGCGGGCGGCGAAAAACATCAACTAGCCAACTCGATGACTGTGGCACTCCTCCCACTCGTCATATAACCGGAAAAGCACCTCTCGCGCGCTGCCGCCCGCGTCGCGCAGGCGGACCTCCATTGCGGCAGGATTGTGCGCGGCGCTCCTGGTTAACTCGGCGGCGACTTGGGCGAGGGCTTCGGCGCGCGGTTGGACATTGAACGCTTCCCCGTGGCCAAGATGTACATGGGCCGTCAGCACGGCCTTGATTCTCCGCGCGGCGCACGCACGGATGAGCGCGGCAAGCTGGCGCGGGGGAATCACTTCTCCGCCGTCTATAAAGCAATACGCCGCCCCGCGCAGCTTCCAGCGCCACGACCACGGTAGGCGGGGCTCGTCGCGCCGGGCGCGGAAGCAGACGCAAATGGCGCCACGCGATTCAGCGGCGCCGCGCAGTGTGTGGAGAAGCGTCGACTTGCCAGCGCCATGAATGCCGACCAGTTCAAGGACCGCAGGCGCGCGATCCAGCCGCGCCAGCATTCCATCGGCCGATTCCCCCTCCTCGAAGAGATACGCAATCGCGCCCGGCGCGACGCGGTGGGAGCTGAAGGGGTTCGATGGCGCGCCGCGCTTCACAGGCTGGCTGTCGGTAGTTGAATGCCCGCGGGATTCGGATGGATGACGATGGGTATTTCCTCGGAGACTTCCTTGCCCCGCATCCCCCGTGCATAGACGCCGACCACCCAGTGAATCTTGATGAGGACGCCGTGATACGTCCACGGCATCTGGGGGACCTTGAGGCGGAACTTGCGCTCGTTCTGGGGGGACATCTCCTCGCCCCCCCCGGCGAGCCGCACGCCCACCGCCGCCTGACAGTCCTCGTCGCCGCGCCCCTCCGTGCGCCAGCCCAGCGTGACATCCATGTACTTGCACTGCCAGGCTTCAAAGTGACGAACCACCACGCCGCCGCCGACAAACGCGCCGGGGGTGTAGCGGCGCTCTCCGCCGTCGAGCCGGATCGAAAGGGTCAGACCCTCCATGACGATTTCACCTCCGGAATCACGCGGAATTCGAACGTATCCTTCACGTCGGGACGACCGGGGATCACGAGCGAGAGTTCCAACAGCCACCTGACGCCATTGTTCGATGACTTGAAGGAATGCATCGCGTCCGCGGGGATCGCCACGTCGGCATCCATGATCGGTGCCCCGCTGTCTGCGCGAAGGCCCTCGCGCTCGACGATTGTCTCCTCGTGGACCAGATTCTTCGCCGTCACCGTATCGGTGCCCTGGCGGTATCGGGCCTCCTCTTGGCAGAGAAGCCGGAGCGTCAGCTTCTCGATGGGAAAACTTCCCTTCTGGAAGATGAAGACCCGGAGCGATTCGCCGGGCGAGACGGGATCGCGGGAGATCTCCACACGCGAATCGCCCACCAGAATGTATCCAAGAATGGCGTGCCCCGCGGCATACAGGATCAGCAGGCCGATCAGGCCGAAGATGCCGACGCAGATCATGCCGATGAATTCACGATCCCTCACGACGAAGAAAAGGGCTCCCCACGATATCCCATTCCAAATCAGGGCGGCGATCGATAATCCAATCGCCTTGGCCAACGCGCTGGCGCCGGGGCTGAGGCGGAAGCCGCGCCGCCCGCGCACTTGCTTGAACTTCGGAAAGAGCGGATTCGCATCCCACGGTGGCGCCTCCGCCACCAGGGCCACCCCGCCCCTAGACGTGCGCATCGCGCGTAGCCCCGCGATGAACATCACCAGACCGACACCTGTAAAGATCAGGCCAAAGATTGCTGGAATGATCACGTTGGCCCAACTGGCATAGCCTGCGCCAGGAATTGAAGGAACGATCGAAGCGGCCATCGCGGCGCCGCCGAATCCAATGAAAGGAAGCGAGAATGCCATCAGGCATCCTCCACCCACCGCGTTGGCGCCGCCCGGCCGCTTGGGCTTCATGGCGATCCGTCCTTTCGCTTTGCCTCGCTCGATGGCGTCATGGGAATTTCGCCCTATGAAGGAGTTCAAGCCCAAACCCTCGCCCCGCCCCGAGGACCGCCTCTTTCTCCGCCAGGAGTTCGAGGGCGTCATCAACCGCGTCACCTTCGCGACGGAGGACGGTGCCTTCAAGGTCGTCTCCTTCACCACCGACGAAGGGGACATATTCAAGGCGGCTGGAGGGCTTTTCGGCGCCGAACCGGGGGAGTGCCTGCGCCTGACCGGGGAGTGGAAGGAGCACCCGCGCCACGGTTGGACTTTCAACGTCACCAGTTTCATCCCGCGCCTGCCGGAGACCGAGGGCGCCATTCAGGCCTACCTTGGCAGCGGCATGATCAAGGGCGTCCGCGAGGGCACCGCCAAGAAGATCGTCGATCACTTCGGCGCCACCACGCTGCAAGTGCTGGACGAGACGCCGGAGCTGCTCTTCGAGGTGCCCAAGCTGACACGCAAGACCGCGCGCAAGATCATGGAGGAGTGGTCGAGCCACCGCGCCGGGCGCGAGGCGATGATCTTCCTCAAGGGCGTCGGCCTTTCCAACGCGCTGGCGGCGCGGCTGATGCGCCACTATGGGGAGAAGGCCGTGGCGGTGCTCCGCGCCAACCCCTACCAGGCGGGGCTTGACGTGCCGCGCATCGGATTCGCCATGGCCGACGAGATCGCGGCCAAGATGGGCATCGCGCGCGACGCGCCGGAGCGCGTGCAGGCGGCCTTCGTCCACCTGCTCGACCGCGCCTCAACGGAGGGGCACACCTTCCTCCCGCGCGAGGAACTGGTGGAGCGATCGACGACGATGCTGGGCGTGTCGCAGGAACTGGTGGAGGGCAATCTGGACGCCGCGCTGACCCACGGGTATATACGCCGCGTGGCCGTGGGCGACCGCGCGGAGTGCTATTTCATGGCCTCGCTCCACGAATGCGAGTCGGGCCTCGCCAAGATCGCCATCGAGCTGCTGCGCCAGGCAAAGCCCCTTGTCACCAAGGACGTCGACGCGCGCATCGCGGATTTCGAGCGGCGGTTCAAGTTCTCCCTCGCACCGCTCCAGCGCGACGCCATTCGGTCCGCCGCGGCGGGCGGGCTCTGTGTCATCACCGGCGGACCCGGCACGGGAAAGACGACACTGGTGCGCGCGCTGTTGCACGTGATGAAGGACGCCCAGATCGATTTCGCGCTCTGCTCGCCGACGGGCCGCGCGGCGCAGCGCCTCTCTGAAACCACGGGCGAGGAGGCGGCCACGATCCATCGACTGCTCCGGTGGAACGCGCAAACGGGGCGCTTCGTCCACAACCGCGAGAATCGTCTGCCGCTCGACCTGCTCATCGTGGACGAGGCGTCGATGCTGGATGTGCCGCTGGCGTACTCGCTGCTCTCCGCATTGCGCGATGGCGCGGCGGTGGTGTTTGTGGGCGATGTGGATCAGTTGCCGAGCGTTGGGCCGGGGACGTTCCTCCGCGACCTGATCCGAAGCGGGCGCGCGCGCACCACCCGGCTCGATGTGGTGTTCCGTCAGGCGGAGGAGTCGCTCATCATCCGCAATTCACACCGCATCAACCAGGGCGTCGGCATTCAGTCCGGCGATCCCGCCGATCCCAAGACTGATTTTTTCTTTATCGACCGCGATGAGCCGGAGGCGATCCGCGAGGCGATGCTCCAGATGGCGACGGAACGCGTGCCCAAGCGGCTCTCCATCGACGCGATGGAGGGGGTGCAAGTCCTGACGCCGATGCGCAAGGGAGCACTGGGCGCCGACGAATTGAACACCCTGCTGCAGGGGCGCCTGAATCCCGGGGGCGAGCCCATCGGCATTGGACGCGTCCGGCGCGGCGACAAGGTCATCCAGACGGTGAACAACTATGACCTGGACGTCTATAACGGCGACGTGGGCCGCATCGACGGCATACATCCCGAAACGCGGCAGGTGCGCGTGGTCTTTGGCAAGCGCCCCGTGTACTACCCGATCGACAACATGGATGAACTGGAGTTGGCGTATGCCATCACCATCCACAAATCCCAAGGCAGCGAGTACCCCGCCGTGGTGGTGCTGATGCACACGAGCCACTACATCATGCTCAAGCGCAACCTGCTCTACACGGCGATCACGCGCGGCAAGCGGCTGGTGGTGCTGATCGGCAACCGGCGGGCGATGTTCCGCGCGATCTCCACCTCCTCCGAAACGGAGCGGATGACCGCGCTGGAATTCTGGCTGACTCGCCCGCCGGAGAAGGACGACCTGCTGGCGTAGGTCGTTTTCGTGTAATCACAATCGATTTCCACGGTAGCATGGGCATCCTGCCTATGCACGACCCGCTCACGGACGACAGCTTTGCTTTCGGGTGCCGCTGCATGGGCGAGACGCACCATGCTACCGTGCTTCGCGCTCCCGCTCGGGGGTGGAATGAACCGAAAAGGGTTGGCTACGTCATTCAGGAAAACGCCCTAAGCCTTACTCGACCGTAACCTTCACGATCTTGACCGGGGTGGAGGGCTTGTCCCCGGGGCCCGTTGGGGTCTCCTCGATGGCCTTCACCACGTCGAGTCCATCGACCACCTTGCCAAAGACCGAGTGCTTTCCATCCAGCCACGGCGTCGCCACGGTGGTGATGAAGAACTGGGAGCCGTTGGTGTTGGGGCCGGAGTTGGCCATAGAGAGGATCCCCGCACCCGTGTGCTTGAGGTCCTTATGGAACTCGTCGGCAAACTTGTAGCCCGGGCCGCCGCGGCCGTCGCCGTTGGGGCATCCGGCCTGCAGCATGAAATTCTTGATCACGCGGTGGAAGATCAGGCCGTCATAGAAGCCCTTCGCGGCGAGGTCCTTGAAGTTCTGCGCTGTCTTCGGCGTCTTGTCGTCGAAGAGCTCGATCCGGATCGTTCCCTTGCTGGTTTCCATCTTCACGAATGACATGTCGGCGATTCCTTCCCTGTGGGTTTGGTGGGAGGAAGGTGATTGGGGGGCCGTGGGGCCCGCAAGAAGAGTTCGACGCCCCCGCTCACCCCGCGTCGGCGAGCAGTTCCTCCGCCAGCGCCAGTCCCCTTGCAGTGTACTTGCCGCCGTCCAGCAGGCGGGCCAGCTCGCGCTGGCGGGCGATGCCCTCGGCTTGGGCAATTCGGGCGATGGTCCTGCCCCCGGCCTCGAGCTTCTCCACCACCAAGTGAGTGCCCGCCGCCGCCGCCACCGACGGGTTGTGGGTGACGCAGAGCAACTGGCATCGCGCCCCCAGCGCCGCCAACCGGTCTGCCACCGCGCGCGCCGCCGCGCCGGAAATTCCCGCGTCCACCTCGTCGAACACCAGCAGTCGGCCCTCCTGATCCCCCGCGTCGAGAGACCGCAGCGCCAACATCACGCGGCTGAGTTCGCCCCCCGATGCCACGCGTCGCAGCGGTTGCAGCGATTCGCCCTCGTTGGCGGTGAAGAGGATCTCTACTTCCTCGGCGCCCGATGCTCCGCAGAACTTCCCGTCCCCCAGCGCCACCCCCGAGGAGACCGGCACAAACGCGATGTCCACGCGCACCTTGGGAATGGCAAAGTCGCGCAGCAGCGCCGCCAGCGGACGCAGGAATACCGCGCGGGCCTTGTCCCGCCGTCCGCTCAGATCTCGGGCCGCCGCGGCGAGCGCCGCCCGCGACTTCGCCACGCGTTCCTCCGCGCGGCGCCGCGCGCCCTCCGCATCGTCGATGCTATCGAATTCCGCGCGAAGCTGCTCCAGCCGCGCCAACGCCTCGGCCTCGGTGGGGCCATACTTGCGAAGGCCCTTCTTCAGCGCGTCGCAGCGCGAATGGATTTCGTTCAGGCGCGAGGGATCGGTCTCCAACGAACCGAGGTAGCGCTCCATATCGTAGGTCGCATCCGCGAGGCGAGACTGGATGTCATCCAGCCGTTCGGCGAGGCCCTGCACCTCGGGATCTTTCGCCGCCATGCGCCCGAGCGCCGCCGCCGCCGCCGCAACCAGATCGCACGCCCCATGCGAATCGTCGCCGCCGCCCGAGAGCGCCTTCGACGCAACCGCGCCGTGTTCCTGAAGGAGTTCAATACTGCCTAGCCGACGGGCCTCCGCCTCAAGTTCCTCCAACTCGCCGACACGCGGCTCCAGCGCCTCCAACTCGTCGACCTGAAACCGGAGGAAGTCCGCCCGCTGCGCGCGCGACTGGTCCGCCTGATCGAGAGCCTCCAGCTCCGTCGCGGCCTGTGCGGCCTCCTGCCAGAGTTTGCGGACACTGCCGCGCGCCTCGTCCAACCCCGCGAAGCGGTCGTAGAATTCGCGCTGGGTGGCGGGGTCGAGAAGGCTTTGCTGGTCGTTCTGGGCGTTGATTTCGAGGAGGGTGGCGGCGACCTCCGCAAGCTGGCCCACGGGCGCGAGGCGCCCGTTGATGGAGGCCCGTCCACGGCCCGACGCCAGCAACTCGCGCCGAAGGATCACCTCCCCCGATTCGTCCACCTCGATGCCATGCTCCGCAAGGCACACCGCGGCGGGGGAGCCCACTGGCGCGTCAAAGACGGCCTCCACGATGGCGCGGTCCGAACCCGTGCGGACGAGGCTCGGCGTGGCGCGCAGGCCGGAGAGCAGCCCCAGCGCGTCCAGCACCAGCGACTTCCCCGCGCCCGTCTCTCCGGTCAGGACAGTCATCCCCGACCCGAAATCGAGCGCGCATTCCTCGATCAACGCCACGTTGGTGATGTGCAGATGCCGGAGCACGGGCTGCGCCTCCTTCGCCATTCGTTCGCCACGAAGGAAAGGCGTAGGCAAGGCGATGGGCGAAGGCAAGGCGAAAATGAAAAATCCGCTCACCACAGGGGCTCAGAGGGCACGGAGTAAAACTACTCTCCAACAGTTCTCCGTGTTCTCTGCGCCTCTGCGGCGAAATACTTTTTTCCTACTCTTCGTCGGGCTCCAGATTGCTGGAGACTTCGGTCACGTCGTCGTTTTCCTCGATCGACTCGATGAGCTTCTGGCAGCTTTCGAGTTCCTTGCCTGAGAGCTTGACGCTGGTGCTGGGGATGAGGCGGACGGCGCTGCCGGTCACCTTGATCTTCTTGGCTTCAAGGGCCTCGCGGACCTGCTGGACGGTCTCGGGCTCGGTTTCGACCTGGAAGTATCCATCGCCCTGGTTCTCGATATCCACGGCGCCCGCATCCAGGGCGGCCTCCATCACGGCGTCTTCCTCGCCTTCCTCCACGTCGATCATGCCCTTGCGGGTAAACAGGTAGCTGACGCATCCGGTGGCGCCGAAGTTGCCGCCGTTGCGGCTGAAGGCATGGCGGATTTCCGCCGCCGCGCGGTTCTTGTTGTCGGTGCTCAAGTTGATCATCAGGGCCACGCCGCCGGGGCCGTAGCCCTCGTAGACGATCTCCTCGATGGCGGCGCCGCCCAGCTCGCCGGCGCCCTTCTTGATGGCGCGCTCCATCGTGTCCTTGGGCATGTTGACATCCTTGGCTGTCTGGATCGTCGTGCGAAGGCGCGGATTGGAATCCGGATCGCTGCCGCCCATGCGCGCGGCGACTGTCAGTTCCTTGATCACGCGGGTGAACATCTTGCCGCGCTTGGCGTCGATCAGGGCCTTCTTATGCTTGATCGTATTCCATTTGCTATGCCCTGACATGCGGGTGGTGCTCCTTGGTGGTTCGGCGTGGCGCCGGGGGGCGATTTCCCCTCGGGTGAACGGCGGGAGAGTAACCTCCCGGTACGCGGAATGGTCAAGAGTAGAGCGCGGGGGGGACAGGATTGAGCAATGAGGAAGGGAGGGAACGAGGGTCGGCCGTTCAAATTGTCGGCGCCGCCTTGCTCAAACCGGCAACTGGTCGAACTCGGCCGCGATGGTCAGCAGCCCCGAATGGTCCCGCAACTCGAACGACTGGCACCGCTTGTGTCGACCGATCATTGCCTCGCCCGTCTGCCCTACAACGAGTAGCACGAGCAGGTTCGTATCGACCAGCAGCCTACGCATCGATTCTCCGGTTTCTCACGGCGACGCCCTCCGCCGAGCCGTCGTCGATCCGAACCTGTTTATAGGTCCGTTTGGGGAGTGTCCGGGCATCCAGCACTGCCGCAAGGCCACCATTGCCTCGCGGAAGCTGCTCCCAAGGGCGCGAGAATCCAACGGTTACCGTCCACTCTCCCGCGGCATCGTCAAATTCGACCTCCTCGAGACCGACGTTTGTGATGCCCTCTTTTGAGTAGAGTTCTTCAACGTGGCTGATTGCCCGGCTCACCGCATCTCCGACCTTGAGGTTCATGGAGAGTCTCCTTCGTGGCGAACTTTCAGTCTCACACGCTACTTTCCTACACCGCCGCCGGCTCTCCAATATGGAAGAACTCCCGCGCGTCAACCACCTCGCCGGCAAAGGCGGCGGCGGCGACCATCACGGGGGACATGAGGAGGGTGCGGCCGGTGGGGGAGCCCTGGCGGCCCTTGAAGTTGCGGTTGGAGCTGGAGGCGCAGACCTCCCGGCCCTTGAGTTTGTCGGGGTTCATGGCGAGGCACATGGAGCAGCCGGCCTTGCGGTACTCGAAGCCCGCCTCCTCCAGAATCTTGTCATAGCCGCGCTTTGCGAGTTCAACCGCCACGGCCTGGCTGCCGGGGACGGCGAGGGCCTTGACGCCGGGGGCGACCTTGAAGCCCTTGCCGCGGATCATGTTGATCACCTGCTCGAAGTCCGACACGCGGCCGTTGGTGCAGGAGCCGATGAAGGCCACGTTGATCTTGGTCCCCTTGATCGGCTGGCCCGGCTCGAAGCTCATGTACTCATAGGCCTCCTGAATGAGCGCCTGCTCATCCTCGTCGAACTCGGCCTTCTCCGGAATCGTGGCGCCCACGGCGGTGGACTGGCCGGGGGTGATGCCCCAGGTGACCACGGGCTCGATGTCCTCCGCGTTGATGCGGAACACATCGTCGAACTTGGCGTCGGCATCGGAGCGGATGCTGTTCCAATAGGCCACGGCCTGGTCCCACGCGGCGCCCTTGGGCGAAAACTCGCGGCCCTTCAGGTATTCATAGGTCGTCTCGTCGGGATTCACGTAGCCACAACGCGCGCCGCCCTCGATCGACATGTTGCAAACGGTCATGCGCTCTTCCATCGTGAAGTTGTCAAAGACCTCGCCCGCGTACTCGTAGGCATAGCCGACGCCGCCCTTCACGCCCAGCTTCTGGATGATGTACAGCACCACGTCCTTGGCATAGACGCCGGGGCGGAGCTTGCCGTTCACCTCGATGCGGCGGACCTTGACCTTGTTCATCACCAGGCACCCCGTCGCCAGCACGTCGCGGATCTGGGACGTGCCGATGCCAAAGGCCAGCGAGCCAAAGGCGCCGTGGGTGGAGGTGTGGGAGTCGCCGCAGCAGATCATCATGCCGGGCTGCGTCAGGCCCTTCTCCGGGCCGACGATGTGGACGATGCCCTGCTCGCCGTTCTTGGGGTGAAAGAACTTGATTCCGAATTCCTTGGTATTGTCCTCCAGCGCCACCAGCATCTCCTCCGCCATCGCGTCGGAAAGGGGCCGCGACTGATCGTGGGTCGGGATGATGTGATCCACCGTGGCAAAGGTGCGCTCGGGGAACATCACCTCCCAGCCGCGCTCGCGAATCATGGAGAAAGCCTGGGGCGACGTGACCTCGTGGATCAGGTGAAGGCCCATGAGCACCTGATACGACCCCGAGGGGAGTTGGCGCACGGCATGGCTGGCGAAGACTTTCTCATAGAGGTTGCGACCCATCGTGGTTCTCGGCTCCTGGCGGAATTTCCTGTGATACCCTTTCGCGGCAACTGCGACCGCGCGAAAGAGGTCCGCATGGTCCCGGGGGGGGCGCCACCTGTCAATGCTGGAGCGGCGAACGCAGTCTGGCATTGTCACCCGCAGAGAAGGATTTCACCGTGTCCTCCCAGTCCCACCGAACCGGTATCGCCATGCCCCCGCCCCTTGCCTCGCCGCAGACGCAGTTCATGGACAAGCGCATCCTCGTCATCGACGACGAGCACCGCCTGGCGGAGAGCCTCGCGGCGCTGCTGCGCGGCGTGGGCTACCACGTGGAGGCGGCCACCAGCGGAGAGCAGGGAATCGCCCACCTCCAGTTGATCGCCTGCGACCTTGTCATCAGCGACCTGCGCATGGCGGGGATAGATGGGTTCGATGTAATGCGATACGTGGCGGATAAATGCCCCTCCACCGCCATCATCGTCATCACCGGCCACGCCAGCACCGAATCCGTGATCGAGGCGCTGCACCAGCGCGTTTCGGACTACATCCCCAAGCCCTTCGATTTCGAGTTCCTGCGCCGCGCCGTCGAGAAGGTCTTTGCCCAGCAGGACACCGAGCGCCTTCGCGAGGACATGATCCACATGCTCTCCCACGACATCAAGGTGCCGCTGACGAGCATCCTCGGATTTGCCCAGCTCATGCAGGTGAAGGAGGGCGGACTCCACGCGGACACGGCGCGCTTTGCCGACATCATCATCTCCAACAGCCAGAAGGTGCTGGGGATGCTGGACAACTACCTGACCAACGCGCGCGTCGAGCGCGGCAAGCTCGAGATCGCGCCGATGCCCATCCGGATCGAGGAACTGATCACGGAGGAACTGCGGCTCCAGAGCCTCGAAATCCGGAAGAAGAAGCTTTCCGTCGAATTGGAAATCGGCCCGGTCCCGCCGGAGTTCAGCGCGGACGAGCCCCTGCTTGTCCGCGCCATCGGGAACCTGCTTTCCAACGCCACAAAGTACACGCCGGAGGGCGGCACCATCCGCATCACCGTTGCCGCGGAGGGCGCCATCGCGCGCATCCTCGTGGCCAACACGGGGAGCGGGCTCACGGCAGAGGAAGTGTGCAACGTCTTCGAGCGCTACGTCCGCGCCAAGTCATCGCGCGGCATCGCCGGCACCGGCCTCGGCCTCCACGTCGTCAAATCCGTCGCCATCGCCCACGGCGGCCGCGTCACCTGCGAGTCGGCGGATGGGTGGGTGCGGTTTTCGTTGGTGCTGCCGATTGTGCCGGGGTGAGGAAGGGCGAATTTCCGAGCATCTCGCGGAGGAGAAGTACGCCCATTTAAGGTCACGAACCGTGACCATGAAGCCGGCGCCGCGCGCGGCCTCGGAAGTACCTCGCCCACGCATTCACCAAGCCCATCGACGCAGCCCAACGGCTCCATCAGCGCCGCCTCTCGCTCCTGAGGGTCTCCACCACCGCCGTGATGCATTCCTGCGGGGAAAGAAAAGGTGAGGCAACAAAACAATAAAAAAACGATTCGTACCCCTCTATTTTCCTTGACGGATGCGGGGGGGGCTAACCTCTTCCAATCAAACAAGAGGCAATCAAAAAAATGAGAGCAACTGGGAACCCAGCAAGCCCGCGAAATTGGGAGGCGTCGAACCGAGGTGGCGCTGGGGTGTTCAGGAGCTACGCTTGGGCACTCGCCGCAGTATTTTTTTGTGGGTTCTCCTTTCCAAACGGCGCCCATGGCAGCGAGGCCGAGCAGTTCATGAAAATGCACCCCACGCTGCCCGCTCTTTTTTCACCCACCTACGTACTAGAATACGAGCAGATTCCTCCAGCGGTCGATGTGTCTGCCGGGACTAGCGAGGCAACCAGCCATGTGTTTGAAATTGTCTGGGAGCGGCTGGGGGAACAGTCCTTCAGAAGTAAGATCGAGGGCGTGTCAAATAGCGATCTTCTGCTGGAAACGGAATTCGACGGCAGTAGGGTTCTCTCTGTGGCTGGCCCAAGTCCTGAGAGTCCCTCGATTAGGGGACTTGTGAGCATTTCCAATAGCAAAAGGCGAACAACCACACATGAAGATATGTTCCATTGCTGGGACCCTACCTTTGTACTTAGTGGTTCATCCCCCGCCTATGACGTTGAGTTATCAACAACAGAATCCTCGCATGTTGTCATGGTGGCTTCTCAGAAGGATAGTGCGGTCGGAACTTCGTACGAGTTTCACTACAGCGATATTCCAAAGAGCACGCGCTTGTCGAAGGTTGTCTATGATACTACGATAAATCAATCCTTTACTGTCGACCTACAGTATGGTCCCGAATTCCCCGTCCCGACAGAAATCCTTATGCATGAACAGGCACCCTCAGGCTGGCAGTACAAGTATAGATGGATGCTTGTCGATTATGCGGCCGAGCCTTCGCGGGATCGTATTAAGATTCCAGTCGGGGAAACTATCATTGACGATAGGAATGGGATCGATTTTTATTTTTCTTGGCCGGAAGGCGGAGCAACTGATGATTATATCCTTCGCCGTATCCGTCCCGACCCGACCATGTTGACTTAGGCCCATCGGCCTGCTCGATTGCCGCTTTTCCATCTTGCCGAGGAGAGCGGTCATGGGCGCGAAGCGGGAATCCGTGTGGGCGGAGCGGGGTATTATAGTTGAGCGGTGGGAGGCGAGCGGGATTTCAATGGCGGAGTTCTGCCGGCGGGAGGGGATTGCGTATACGCAGTTCATGTCCTGGAGAAGGCGGCTTTCGTCCCCGGGTGAATCAGTCCGCGGGTTTGCGGAGCTGGTGCTGGCGCCTGGGGGCGGGTTGCCCGCGGAAGCGGTGCTCCTGGAGATCGTGCTGCCGGGCGGCGTGGTGGTGCGGGTGTTCCCGCGCGCGGACCTGGCGCTGCTGCGCGCCGCGGTGGAGGCGGTGCGCGGATGCTGACGATCACGCCTTCGATACGTATATACATCTGCCTGCGTCCGGCTGATATGCGCAAGTCGCTCGATGGGCTGTCGGCGATGGTGGCGGGCGAGCTCGGGGAGGAGCCGCTCTCGGGTCATCTCTTCCTGTTCCGCAATCGGCGCGGCGACCGGTTGAAGGTATCCGTCCCGCCCCGACCATGTTGACTTGGGCCCCTTGGCCTGCTCGATTGCCGCTTTTCCATCCTTTTGGGGAGAGCGGTCATGGGCACGAAGCGGGAATCCGTGTGGGCGGAGCGGGGTAGTATCGTTGAGCGGTGGGAGGCGAGCGGGCTTTCGATGGCGGAGTTCTGCCGGCGGGAGGGGATTGCGTATTCGCAGTTCTTGTCCTGGAGAAGGCGGCGGTCGTCTTCGGCTGAACCAGTCGGCGGGTTTGCGGAGCTGGTGCTGGCGCCTGGGGGCGGGTTGCCCGCGGAAGCGGTGCTCCTGGAGATCGTGCTTCCGGGCGGCGTGGTGGTGCGGGTGTTTCCGCGCGCGGACATGGCGCTTCTGCGCGCCGCGGTGGAGGCGGTGCGCGGATGCTGACGATCACGCCTTCCATCCGTATATACATCTGCCTGCGTCCGGCGGATATGCGCAAGTCGCTCGATGGGCTGTCGGCGATTGTGGCGGGCGAGCTCGGGGAGGAGCCGCTCTCGGGTCATCTCTTCCTGTTCCGCAATCGGCGCGGCGACCGGTTGAAGGTACTGTACTGGGATCGCAACGGCTACGCGCTGTGGTACAAGCGGCTTGAGAAGGGGCGCTTTTCCTTTCCGCGGACGACGAGCGGAAAGATCGCGATCGATGCCTCCACGTTCCAGCTCCTGATTGGCGGCCTGTCGCTCGACAGGGTGTGGAATCGCCAATAAATATATGGGCGAGATGCGCTTTTGTATTGCGCCGCGACGGGTCATGTATAGACACTGATCCATCATCGAACGGCGGGCAAGATCGTGACGGCGGAACTCCTCCTCGAACAGCTTGAAGAAGAGCGGAGCGTTCGCTTCGAGGCGGAGAAGCGCGTCGTCGAGCAGG